>JAQYWP010000100.1 GCA_029379285.1 Rhizonema sp. PD38 | reverse complement strand
GAGCAGGGGGAGTAAAGAGTTGATGAAAAGCTGTTCAAACCCAGGAACTGCCTCTTTACAGGGAACTGCTCTTTGAACAACAGGAATAAACAAATAAATTCGCACGCTACGAACAGTATTGGTTTCCAATATAGTTCAGTTAAGCCTTTTTCTCTCCCCCTGCATCCCCTGCTCCCCCTGCTGACCTCAACGAATAAATTCCTCCTTAACCGAACTGGAAACCCTCCCATCGATGCATCAAATAGTCTTAAAAAAAGGAATTCAAAAATGGCTAAAACAGCTACTCCTAACAGAAGACAATGGCAGAACTTGACCGACACCAGGAAGTTGCGCCACATCGAAAACACCCTCGACAAAGCAATTGCAGCAATGCAAGATGAAGGAGACATTGAGTCTCTAGAAGACTTCAAAAATTTTGTAGAAGAGTATAGCGAACAGTCGGGCAAAGCTGCGATCGCTGTAGAACTATGTACGGAACAGGGTAGCGACGAAATTAAAGGATTTCGCTTCTACCTCACCAAAGATCCAAGCCAAAGAACCAGTGGTAAATACTTAATTAAGAACCTGGGAGATGGCACCAATAAAGATGAAGACTACTTCACTCCATCCAATGTGATGGAAATGCTTGGCATAGAAGCCGAAAATTCAGATGAGTTTGACTTGGACGATATCGATGATGACCTCGACATAGATGATGATTTAGACGATTTAGATAACGAGGAAGAAACGACTCCGCGTCGGTCAACTAGTAAACAATCCAACAAACGCTCCCAGCCAAAACCTGCTGAGAAAACAGCAAAGCGCACTGCTAAACCGCAAGTGGCTGAAGCAGAGGACGATGTAGATCCAGAGGATTTACTTGAAGATGACGAGGTGCGGTCTGCAAAACCAAAAAACCAGAATAAAGCAGCAGCACGCACCGTAACTAAAACTCAACGTAAAAACCGAGAAACCGAAGCCGACTCACACGACCAAAAGTCTGGGTCTACAAAAGACTTAGCAGACAATATAGGTGTTGAAGTTTCCCACATAAGTGCTAACGCTGCTACTAAAGGTAGCGAACTCAACGGGATCAATGAAGTTGGGTTAGTCGGTCAGCTGACAGGTTTGGGAATTGTGCTAGGAGCAAAAGGCATTGCCATGCTTGATGATCTTATAGAACAGATTAAGCAACAAGGGGAAGAGAAACGGCTTTCGGATATCCTTAAAGACCTAGAAGAGAAAGATGCGCGGATTGGCAAACTTTTCAAACGCATTGCCAAAATCGTGGAAAGTACCCCTGTTGAGGAACTGCCAGAAGAATTAGCTCCCTTTACTGAAATATTCAAGCCAGAGAATCTCCAGTCAGAAACCCCAACTTTCAATCCCATCGCCAGCGCTGCGGCTCAAGTAGGAGAGAAAATTGACAAGCTAGGAAATCAACTTGATCCAGAATACAAGTCTCAACCCCTACAACTCGATAAAACTGCACCAATTAACGAACAACTTGACCAGATTGAAAAATACCTCAACAAACTTTCGCAACGACTCGACGGACTCGAAGCGATCATCAGTGACCTTGAAGAAAAGCTGGTTTCACTAGCCCAAACGCAGTCTCACTCAACGGAAGATGCTGTGCCTGCCAAATCGGAAGTTAAACAAGCATCATCACCAACTGAAAAACTTAAGATGTCAACTGTTGTCAGTAATAGCGCCGATGTTTTAGAACCTGACGATGAAGATTTGGAAGAAACCCGCGCCACACAGGAGAAATTTAATTCTAACGGAAATCAGGAAGCCTCAGATCCAGAAGACATTCTCGAGCAAATTGTGGTGCAACGGAAAGTGCTGCAGCAACGGACAGCCTGCGCTGAATCATTGGTAAATTTTGCGGCGATTACAGCGCAAGTCACACAGCAATCTCCTCAAGAGGGAATTCCTCTTACTGGTGGCAGCACTTTATTTATTGAGAGTCAAAACGACCAGCTTTCTTTCACTCTAAAAAGTAATAACGAGCAAGAACTGTTTAGTGGCACCAAATTTACTGACAGCAAAAAGGATAAACAGTGGATCTTTCACTCTGACAACCTCAACGCTGATGAAAAGAACCACATACTCAATCTGCCTCAGTCAGGAGAAGATTATGCCATTAAAGCTAGTGCCCAAGCTTTAGTAGAAAAGTTTCAAGAAACCTTTCCCAAACGCTTCAGTGGAGAAAAGGAGCCGATATTCACCTGGAAAGAGAACTCTCAGCCCAAGTATGAATTTGAAATTCTCTCTTTAAAAGGGTCGAAAACACTACAAGGATTTGACCCGCACAAAGGTGATGAACAAGTGTTCGAGGCTGTTCTAGTGGACGGTCAACCGCCGGACATCCGTAAGTGTCGTATCCCCATTGAAGAGATGGAGAATTTGCTCGGTGAACCGCAGGCGGCTAAATCGCAACCATCTAAGAACAGCAGAGATCCGGAGAAGGTAGAACATCAAGAACAGCGAAAAAAAGACCAAATACAAGCTTAACAATCCTTAAAAACTAAAAATGCGTAACAATTACTCCATCCAACTATCAAATTACAACCATCGCAATTCAGCCAGCCGGTTTTTACAAAAACTGAAAATCAACCGGACTGACCTGCTCTTTATTGCCCTCTGTATTGTTGTTAGCGTGTACATGGTCGTCAAAGAACCCCTGTTAGTGAGTATTTTAGGGTGTTCCGGCTTTGTGTTCTTTGGATTTTGGCAGATTACACGAACAATACCCATTCTGGAAAAACTCATTGGCGTCAAAATTCGGTTTTGGCACGTTGTCACAGCAATCATCGCTGTCACAGCATTACTCAACACCTTCGAGATGCCCGCTCACGCCATCTTTCTTAGTGGTTTAGAAGCCTTCTTTAAACAGATAGCAACCCAAAGCTCTAGTACAGTAGGAGGAGGTACGTCAATTGACGACAAGACTATTGCACTAATATTTAACGTCATTCGAGGTGTCTTCCTCTTACTAGTTGCAGCAGCTTCGCTTTTCGCTTACAACCAAGCACAACAGGGTAATGACTGGCGACCCATTGTCACTCAAATTGGCTTGGCTTTTGGCATAGTCATTGCTATTGATGTGATTACGTTCTTGTTCATTGGTAATGGCACTGCAACAAAAGTTTAAATTGCCATCCACCCCTTGTTATTAAGCAATACCATTTTTAATTTTTGATTTTAAAACCATGAATAGGAGATTGATGCAATAGTTTACCTCTCGTAAACATTTAGCGCTCTTTGTATAACATTACCACGGTTTTTTGAGCTAAACAATTAAAGTCACCATGGCACAAGATCCAGAAAAAGATTTTATCCGTGTTAATAATATTTTAGGCAAACAGGCAAGTGTTGGTCCAATTCCTGCTAACCAAATAGGACCTTGGTGTGCAATTCTCGTCGTTTCCTATATTTTCACAAACGGACTTTTCAGTTTAGGTTTGGGATGGTTCTTTGCTGTTTCGTTTTGGCTAATTGTTAGCTGGTGGCTCCTAACTGGCAATCAGCCACACCATTTTACAGATAAATTCCGAAAACCCCCAGGACACGAATGGTGTAATGGTGACTCTGTCTATATTTCTCCACTTTCGCACCCCAATGGCTCTTCATCCCTAAAACATCATAAAAACTCGCAACTTTTTCGAGTCAAGCTGAAGCCGAAAATTGTACCGAATCAACATGGAGGCAAAAGCAAGTTTATGCCATTTCAAGATGAAACACATATTTGCTGCTTGGTTGAAATCAAAAAGGAAGGTCGAGTTGCGGCCGGAATGCTTCTTAATAATGGTTCCCAATACCAATTGGTATTTGGTTTTCACACTCAGGGACTTCACAATCTACTTTTCGCTTCGGAGGTTTCGGGATTTGCTGACTCCATCTCTCTTGCAATGAAAGACATCCCACCCGGCGAGAAGATAACTTTCTGTACAGGTTGCGTAAGCGACGATAGCGATCGCCAAAAGGAACTCACTCAACTGGCAGATCATACCCATCTGAAGCCAATTTCCGTTCTAATTCGGAATGAACAGCACCGACTTCAACAGCTAACCCAGAAAGGGGAGCGCCAAATCTGGTCACAAATTGCCTTCTGTACTTGGACAGCTGATGCCCAAGCCGAACAGCAATCTAGAGACTTTCTCGGTAAAGTCATTGACGGTGTAAAAAATCAGGCGTACTCGTTACTTGGCTCTATTACTGGGAACACAAGGCTCCATAAAGAACAGTTTTATACAAAGCTATTCCTTAAGGGATTTAATGAAGGTTTCATCCGCTGGGAATTACTGCTGAACACCAAAATGGGGCTAGAAATTACTCCAAGTAATACAACAGACCTTTGGCAATGGCTTTGGAAACGATTCAACAGCAGTGAAGCTCCACCAATTCCACAAATACTAACACTAGAAGAAACATCGTCAGGCTTTAAGCTGACTGAAACCAAGACCACACAAAAGCATATTTGCACTGTTTTGATTGAGGGAGAAGAAGGTAGATCGTCCTGTCCGGAGCATCACTTAAGCCGCAACCGTGTCTATCTCAACGGCAAAGGCAAAGAATGTGGTGTGTTGACTATGTATGAGCCACCAACAGGCTGGATCAATACACGGCAGCAACTCAAGTGGATTTGGGAAGTGATGAGTTCTAGCTATGTCCATGACACCGAAGCGTGGATTGAAATCAGCAAGGGGAACAACTTTATGATCAATGACAACTTAGCTCGTCAAGCTAAACAATCTAAAACAGCAAATACCAGGGCGATAACCAAGGGACAAGGACGCGACATCGGAGCTGAAATCAAACTTGAAGAATCCTTCGATGCACAACGAAGACTTTATAAAGGTGCAAAAGCACTCCATTGCGCTGTTGCTTTCCTAGTCTACCGCGATAACTCTGTTGAATTAAATAATGCCTGTAATGTTTTAAGTCATAGCTTTGGAACAGCTAAAGTTATCAGAGAGCGAAATATTGCTTGGGATATTTGGTTGCAATGTCTGCCAATAACTTGGAAATGGCTGCTACATAGTGGTTCACTTTTCAGTGAAAGGCGACTCACTTTGGACACAGAAACTGTTGCGGGAGTTTTACCTTTAACTGTTCCAAGAAGCATAGATAACTTTGGAGTTGAATTTGTCATAGAGAGGGGAGGCAAGCCAATTTTCATCGACTTATTCCACGACCAAATCAGTCGCGCTTTGATTACCGGAGAATCTGGTTCGGGTAAAAGTGTTTTGGGATGGCGTTTTGCAGTAGAAGCACTTGCCAACAATATCCCGGTCGTGGGGATGGATATTAGCAGTGGCGGCAATAGTACATTCAAAACAGCTATTGAACTTTTAGGTGAGCAAGGTGCGTACTATGACATTTCAACAGGTTCAAGCAATTTGGTAGAACCCCCCGACTTGCGCTCATTTGATAAGCCGGAAAGAGAACGAAGAATGGAATCTTGGAAAGAATTTATTCGCAAAGCAATAGTTGCGATCGCTATGGGGAAAGTCCACAACCCGCACTTAGCTCAACGGGTTGATGCGATCGTACTCAAGATGCTGGATAAGTTCCTTCGAGATCCAGAGATCGTCGCTCGCTATAACGAAGCATTTGAGAAAGGTTGGCAATCTCCTTCTTGGCAGCAAATCCCCACACTCAAGGATTTACTCCGTTTTTGTACTAAAGAGAGGCTCGACCTTAAGTCCTTTGAAGAATTAGACAAACAAGCCATCAACCAAATTCTCAGTCAAGGAAATGCTCTACTGGCATCCCGCTTGGGGAAAGCGATCAGTAGACCGAGTACTTTTTCACCCGAACCAGCAGTTAAATTCTTTGCCCTCAGTGGACTGTCAAATGAACAAGATGCTTACTTGATGGCAATTAACGCTCACACTGCTTGCATCCGAAATGCACTTTCACATCCGAGAAGCCTGTTTATTGGGGATGAACTTTCCGTTTTGCTGCGTCGCGATGGGTTCGCCCAAATGGTCGGAGAACTCTGTGCAACTGGGAGAAAAGATGGAATTTCTGTCTTGCTACTCAGTCAAGACATCGACACTATCTGCCAGTGTGCTACAGGTTCCCAGATTATGCAAAATATGGTCTATAGAATCACCGGGCGAATCACGGCTAACGGCGTGGCATCTTTAGGTAGTCACCTGGGTTACGACCCCAATATTATCAGTCGAAATGCTACTGAAGCCTTTCTCCCAAGAGCTGCTGACCTCTACTCCTGTTGGCTGATTGAAAAAGGCGGACGCTTCTGGCGAACCAAATTTTACCCAGGCGAGATGATGTTGGCTTCTATTGCCAACAACCAAAACGAACGCTCAGCCCGCGATCGCATCATGGCGAAATACCCACCTACTCTCAAAGGTCAACTTCAAGGATTAAAACATTTCACCCAAGAATACATCCCAGCGGTACAGGGTGGTAAGGGTTTCTTACACATCGGTCAAGAGTCAAATGAACCCGAATCTTTAACAGAGACAAACGACCAAGTTATTGCACTTTGAAAAATAATCCCCATGAAATTTATTAAATCCTCAAAAGTACTCTTATTAGCTCTTGTCCTTAACCTAAGTGGTGCGACGGCATTTGCCGACCGCGCTGCTGCTTCGCTCCAAGATCCAATAGATGCAGCTACCCAAGCTGGACAATCAACACACACACCAACAAGTACACAAATTGCCCAACTGGGAACAAAAGCTGCCAACCAAACTACAGTCAACAGTTTCTTTGCTCCGATTGAAAATGTTGTGCACTCAGTCAATGATTTTATTGGCGATGTCAATGGATTTGTTCAAAACGACTTATTTGGTTCTCTTAACAAGGTCCTTTCTTCAAATTTAGGGGAAGTTAAAGTACCAGTCCTAAATCAGGTGAGCGATAACATTATGAAAACCTCGACTGCTAGCAACGAAGGCACAAAACTTTCAGAGACACTAGAGAACAAAATTAGTGGCAAAGGTTCATATGCCATTAAAGATGACTTCAATAAGCAAGCTGAACGAGCTACCGCTCTTGGTGTTGCCAATGGTGCAACTCTGAGTACCCAAGCCCAGCAACAAAGCGCTCAACAACTATTGGCAGCGCAAACAGCAACTCGTCAGAGCAATCAGTTGAGTGAAGAGTCCAAAAATCAAGATGTGACTCAGCAGATCATGAAGAATATCAGCCAGCAGACTGCCCTTAACACTCAAACTAACGAAATGCTGATCAAGGAAGCTCAACAAGCCCGGACTGACCGAGCCGTCAACAATGTACTAACTGCACAGGCAGCTAAGGAAATTGCAGCAATCAACACTAGCTCTAGACGTGCAGATGCTGCCTCTGGCAATGCTGCAAGCCAACAGGCGGGAATGCTAATGCTTCCAGGCGGGGGCACGATTAATGCTGACGATACCCTAGTACCGCGGCCACATTAAAATGT
Organism: Rhizonema sp. PD38; assembly: GCA_029379285.1. Lineage (GTDB taxonomy): Bacteria > Cyanobacteriota > Cyanobacteriia > Cyanobacteriales > Nostocaceae > Rhizonema. The sequence continues at coordinate 6,443 of JAQYWP010000100.1, read as the reverse complement.
TGGGTTGAGGCAGCTTCTTGAGCAGGGGAGCTGAGGAGACAGGGGGAGAAAAAAAGGCGATTCAGCAACCGTATTGATCAATAATCCAACATAGTTTTTTATCTGTTTAGAAAAAATTAGGGAAAGCAATAGACTTCCTTTATTCTTGAAATCCAAAACGCAAGTTTTAAAGCAATGTTGTACTTGATAGCACAAACATTTACCTATCCTCAAACGGGTGGAGAAGCGGATGCATTTGAGATAGTTTCTAACTCAATTAATTTAGCTCGGAGTACATCTGAAGCCTGGAATAGTGTCTGGATAACTATACTTCAACCATTGGATTCTGGGTTGTGGATTGGTTTGGTCCGGCTAGGTCTAACTTTAGCCGCAGGCAGCATTATCTTCTTGACCTTAACTTCGGGTCGGGAAATCGTTGAGAAGCAATCATGGTCAGATTTAACAGCAATATTTATCTGGCCTGTTGTGATTGCTTTATTTCTTGGAAGTAACGGCAATTTACTATCACAAACTGTTACTGTTGCCAGAAGCTTTGGATACCAACAAGTACAGAAAGTTCTTCAAGCACAATTAGGAGAACTTACATTTAAGAATGCGATCGCTCAGGTCACAATTAGCAACATCGCCAAACAGCAGATAGAAAACGTCTATAGTGAATGCCGTTCTAAAGTTGGACAAGAATTAATTGAATGCTGGGAGTCCAAACAAACACAAGTTCAAGAGATTGTTAAACGAGCTGAAGAGCAAAGCAAAGGATCTCTCGAACCTCTACGACAGTTTGCCAATTTTTTAATAGATCGCACGGCAATAGGTGCTGTTAAAAATGCCGTGAGATTGACAACAGACCCTGGAGGAGTTTTTAGAGAAACAGCAATCCCAATCATCCGCTTTATTCTCTATAGTTTGCAGTGGGCTTTTGTCAATATCCTTGAAGCGGCACTACTACTAACAGCATTATTTTCGCCCATTGCCATGGGCATGTCACTTCTTCCCCTCCAAGGTCGTCCAATCTGGGCTTGGGCAACTGGTTTTTTCAGCTTATTTGGTATTCAGTTAGGGTACAACATCATCGTTGGTTTAGCCGCTGTTGTCCTTGTAAAATCTGGTGCAGAACTCGCTTCTGATGTGGCCTTTTTATTCTTCCTCAGCATTTTTGCACCTATTCTAGCTGTCCTAGTTGCTGGTGGTGGTGGAATTGCTCTTTATAACGGAATCTCATCAAATGTCAAGCAGTTAATCGATGTTTTCAGTAACGCCCTTGGCTCATTGACAACCTTAGTTATTAAGAGTGGACAATAAGAGGCTTCGGGAGCAGTTCTTAGGCAGGGGAGGCTTCCCCTGCCAGCCTCAACGAGTAAATTTCTCAACCGAACGGTATGTATGAAAATCCAACGATTTCAAACTCCACTTTTACCTGAATCAAAAAATTTACTAGCATTATGTTTTGTCGCTTTGACGGGATTTAATGCTCTAATTTTTATCTTGATTTTGTTCGTTTCTTTTCGGATTAACACGCTGGCAGATAAGAAAACAACCTTTGTGCAGTTAGTCAACGGTGAAACCTTGGTCGTTTCTGAAAGAGACCGTTACTGGCGTTATCCATCTGTTATTCAAAATACAGTCAAAACTTGGACTGAACTAACATTTAATTGGGATAACAAAATCCCCGGCACTAACGAAACAGATAATGGTGTACGTGTAGGAAAAGCTGGAAAAAGAATCCCAACCAGTGCCTATTTTGCTTCCTTGCTACTTGAACCGAAGTTTGCCGAAGCAGCACTTTCAGAAATTGCTGAATTAGTTCCTTCTAGCCTTTTCTCCGGTCAGCTACGCTCCACAGTCATCATTTCTTACCTCTCAGAACCGCGAGAAATTCGATTTGGAGAATGGGAAGTTGACATGGTAGCAACACGACTTCTTGTTGACCGCACTTCAGGAGGAACTGATGAAAGAATTCCCTTTAACCGAACGCTCCGGCTGAAAGCCGTTGAAATCCAACAATCTCCTTTAGGACAGAACGCTTCAGCCTTTGAACAAAAAGTTTATGAAGTTCGGTCGTCTGGGTTAGAAATTACCAGAATCACTGAATTTATTCCTAAATAATTATAGATAATTTTATGAACACTAAATCAGAAAAATATGAATTAGATAACGAACCTGATGACATTAGCAGTCCTCTAACTCCACCTAACAGTAATGGCTACGCTAATAACACTAGTAAAATCTTAGAAGAAACAGGCAGTTCGGGTATTCATAAAGACGAAATCACTTTAGAAGACGAGAAAGAACTAGCTGGATATAACGATGAACTGACTGAGTTACTTGCGAAAGAATACCGCATCAAACAAGACGAAGAAAAAACAGAGGAGCGTTCCACCTCAGAAAAACCAAGCGTTCGTGTGGGATTAGTTCTAGCAGGAACAGCAGCTATCATGGGATTGATAGGATTCGTTTGGTTTGGATTTCTTGCTCCTAAGCCTGCACGTCAACAAGCATCTAACCCGAATGCTTCACCAACCTCCACACCTTTTAAAGACGAATCTGCTGAACTCAAAGGCAAATTAGCTTTTCAAGATCAACGACGACAATTGGAAACTAAACCAGAGGTACAGAAGCAACGTTCTACCCCCACTTCACCCCAAGCTTCTCCATCACCAGTCGCTAAAACGGCTCCGCCTCCACAGCCAGTCCGTCAAACGCCTACACAAACGCCTACAGTTGTGCCTCCACCCAGGACAGTTTTCGTTCGTCAACCATCCTCTCCACCACCGCAACCAATATTACAAGCCGCACCACGATCTATACAACCTATACAACATACACAGCCGGAGCCGCCTAAACCACAGCCTTCTTTGGCTGTAGATCCCTTTGAACGGTGGAGCCAGTTGGCTTCTTTGGGACAAACTCGCGGTTCAACCACGCGAGAAACGGCATCGAATAGCGAGGGACAACCAGCTATACAAAAGTCCGAAGATTACCGTTTAGGCAGCAGAGGAACAGGAGAGGTGGGGAGCAGAGGAGATATTCCGATTTCGCCAACAGCACTTTCTACTCAAAGTAATGTCAGCCCAGCCTCCACAAACACGCAACAACAAAGTACCCAGCAAGGCATTTCAACTGTTTCTATTGGTTACACAAGAGCTGATAACAATCCAACAGCAACCAATACGACTGGAATGACAGATGGAGAAATGGGAATTCTCAGTCAATCGCCGGTTAATCAGAATCGTAATAGTACTGATTCTTCTGCTTTGGAAGTGGCGATCGGCACTTCTGTTGACGCACGAGTCGTTGTACCGATGCTTTGGGATGAAAGCGGTAAAAGCCCTACGAATGGAAGGTTTGCTATTCAGTTGACTGAAGATATGCGAGCAACTAATGGTAGTATAGCTCTACCAACTGACACGATTTTAGTGACTCAGGTGGAGTCTGTAAACCAGGGTAATAAATTGGTGAACATGAGTGTTGTGGCACTGGTTTACCCTGATTTACAAGGGCATATTCGGCAAGAAGCTATTCCTCCAGGCAACTTGTTGATTCGCGGCAAAAATAATCAGCCGTTAATTGCTCGCTCCCTATATGATAAAGGTCCTGAAATCGCCAAACAAGATTTGCTAGTTGGAGTCCTCGGTAGTTTGGGAAGAGTTGGAGAAATTATTAATCAACCTCGGACTCAATCATCCAGTTCCTCATCCTCGAATGGCTTTAGCCAATCTACAGTTTCTACGACAAGTAATCCCAATGTCTTAGCTGCAGCTTTAGAAGGTTTTTTTAAAGTGACAGGCGATCGCCTGACGCAACGCTCGGATCAAGCGGTACAGCAAATGCTTCAAACACCGAATGTTGCAGTTGTGCCAGAAGGAACTAAGGTTTCTGTGTTTGTCAACAGCTTTCTACGTGTGCGTCGGTAGTTGTAATGGTCGAGAAATGAAAAAACTAAAAACTATTTTACTTGCGTACACATTTTCTTTTTTAGCAACAACTGCTACAGTACTTTTCACCTTACGGATACTGGCGCAGACACCAGCTTTGCGCGTCATTGGGCAAGAAGCAGCAGTAGCAAATACTACAAACGTACCAGTTTGGGCTGGTCGTTTCACAGCTATTGATTTTTCTCAAACCAACGAAATTATCACTTATATTTTATTAGCCGATCCTTCAAGCACTGTTTACAACACTGACGCTCTCCTTAGCAGCAATCAAGCAAAAACCGTGTTTTTGAAGGTAATTAAGCCGTTGCGCTTTCCAGGTGCCACTTCAACGAAAATCACTAATTTGTCTATCAAAACCCGCACCCCAGATGGACAACAACACTTTTATACTTTCAATATTGTTCCAGGCTCTGGTACGCCTACCGACAATGGCATTTCAATAACTCCTGGAGTTGAACAAACTTGGGTGGTAGGAAGTAACCAAATTGCTACACTTAGCGATATTGAACGGGGTTTAGAAATTGCGATCGCTTTAGGTTATACCGCAACCAATGATCCAGTTATCTTTAAAGTGCGTGAATTTCTGACATTGGCACGAAATACAATGCCAATCCCCAAAGCTGCTCAAAGTGTCCACCTGCCCTTATCTGTGGTTTCGTCCTTGGGACAATTGGGACTTGAAAAATCTCCAATTGAAGTTCGTGAAGTCCCGTCACACCAAGCTACGTGGAATTTGGTTAAATAAAGTATAAGTTATATGGTCACTGCTCGCTCCTTGTGGAAAATAGGTTTGGTATCCCAAGAGGTGTATGTCACCATGAGCTTGAATAAACACGAGACGGTTTACGGGACAGTGAGCAGCAAGAAGCAAAGAAAGTTGCACGTTTGTCAAGGGGGGTAGAGGAAAAGGTGATAAATCGAGCTTGGGGACAGGTTTTCGCAGGGCTTTGACTATCAGTAGACCGAAAAGTTTTACGCTCGTCAGTACGCAACGTGTAAAATTTAACTCTAATGCCTATGGCTAAGTTTTCGTTACATAGTTATAAATTTTTCCGCCTACCTACTTATTACGAATTCAGAGCAAGAAGATTTCTTGAAAGCTGCTTAGCTTAACTTTATTACTTCATTGTTTGATTCTGCACAGGGGTGTTTTAAGTCGTATTTGCACCCCTGTGAACGCTTACGAAAAATCATCAATAGAATGAATAGAGCCAATCACTATTTGTTGCATAAACTTAATTAAAGGGGCGTTCCGCTGTCAAGGAATCGCTTAACTTAGTACAGCATTTTATTAATTGGTACAGTGAAATTATTCATCGACAATTTCAACTGTCCTTGGTTCTTCATTTGGCACAGTATAAGTAGTGCCTGGTGGGCTAAGTTGATTTTTCAGTTTGAGTTTTAGCTCCTCTGTAATAGGTAGATCTTTAATTTCTTTGAGGAGAAATCTCACGGATTCGGTTTTGCTACGTTCTGCATAGACGGCCTTAAGAATGGCTTCAATTCCAGATCCCGCTATAGCATCCCCCACAACTGTGATCAGACCTAGCAGTGCTATACCTCCGACGATGCCAAACGGCCCTCCCACGGCAGTGAGGGCAGCCGCAACAGCTGCGGAACTACCCCCCGATGCGGCTGTTAGAATCACGAGAATTATGCCAGGAAGACCAAGCCCTGCAAGTTTTTTAACGATTTCGTCCATTGCAATTACCTAAAATCCTTACGTTTTGGTGAAAACATGACTCAGGGTACAAGACTTAAATCTTTGTAAATAAAGAAACCTATTTCATTATCTAGACTAAACTAGATCAGAGTTACTCATGCTCATATAGGATTAAATTTTTACAAATTTTTCTCTATTCACCCTATGCTGATAGCTGAGTTTTTAATCAAGACTGTGACTGATTTTCTCGCTCAAGGCTGAGATAAAAAAGTCGAAGTGCTTTTGCAGTTTTGCAGTCCCCAAAGACTAGTCGCACCAAATACAAGAGAGTATCCCGCTTGGTATCATCGTACATCTTGATAGAAAGGGTTACCATTATTTTACCGAATCATGAAGCTCAGATCAGATGTCCTTTAATAAAAGACGACACAACTCATCGATTTGTTGACTTTTTTCGGCAATTATTCGATTAGCTAATACTTGTAAGGAACGAATATTTTCGATATGAGGATTATCGATTGCTTCCTGATCACTTGTAAGGAATGTTTGAAAGCGATAATAAGAACTTTTACCATCTTGAGCACTTGACTCAAACAACCGTTCTAATTCTCCAGCTACGACTTCACTCCCACCATCAAACACAATATTTAAAAGTGGTCTTCCCCATTGCAACAGTCCCCATTTTTTCACTTCCTCATAAGAGTAGACACTTGTTAGGGAACCTGTACCTAAGGAAACTACTAATAGATCTTCTATATTGAGAACTTCTTTTTTTTCTTGTCTACCAATTTGCGCCTCCATCATCGCCAAATTCGCTGGATTATTAGCGACGACTCCGCCATCGACTA
>JAQYWP010000841.1 GCA_029379285.1 Rhizonema sp. PD38 | reverse complement strand
CTTCAATCAGGAGGGAACGTACAGTAGTCGGTAATTTATTTACTGGAAATCACCTTATGCATATCCTAGGTGCAAAGGGTAGAATCTCGTTACTGTGATCAGAGTGATCGCCTTTAGTAGGAGGGGAGTGATTGGGGATAGGGGCGATCGCTCACTTATACTGCCACGTACTAGACCTATTTAAAACGGCAGGCTTGCCCGATAGTCGGGTTCTCTTCGAGTTGCACAATCATTATAACAGCAGGTTCATCACCTACTGTTCCGGAGAGGTGACCTTTATTACCTTGTGCATCGGCTTTAGTACCTTGATCTTCTCCAAAAGAGATTTCACCGGCACCCATCTCTACTCGATGTCCGTCCATTGTTTCCACAAACCAGCGACCTGACAATGGGATAATCCACTGTGGCTTTGGGTTTTCATGCCAAGTTCCGATCCATCCAACAGGCTGCACGGTAAAGGTAATCGTGGCACCGACGGTGTTTAATTTATCCAGCCACTGGGGAGAGGCAGGCGGTGCTATGCTCTTGAGAATAAAGTCTTGAATCTGACAGCGCGACTGGTGGCTGATGCCATCACTGTCAGTCCAAACATGCCAGTAGTCAATAGTTGGCGGTGTAGGATTCTCTTGAGCATCATTCGATTGAGATGATGTACCATCAGATGATGAGTCTTGCATAAGGATGAGCCTCTCCTGGGTTTTGCAGTTGTGTTGCCTCAACTTTATTGAAGCGTTTTTCGTAGAGTCGGGAAAAATATAGAACCCATTGTAGTTCTGCTTGGTAGTTTACACCTACTCATGAGCGGTGCCATTTATATTACCATTTAGGGAGAGTTCCTTGAAGAAATTGCATTACCTCGTAAAGTATTCTAGGTTTTTCTCAAGAGAAATCTTTACCGAATCGGATGTTGTCTTTCTCAATACCGTCAAGTACGACTTGAAGTCCACCCATGCGAATCATCCACTCAAGACGATGATCGCGGTACTGACGTTTGAACAAACCCTGCTCAAGGATGAGCGAAAACTGCTCAAAGTCGCCAATTGAGTCGCTTGCTTCCTGCACTGTTTGAGCGACGCTTGGACGTAGATTGACGCGGTTGAACCAATCAGCTAGTGGAGAGTCTGCTGTCGGCACAATCCCGAATTGAATTGAAGAAAGGCTAATGTAAGGAAAGACACAGAGATCGCTCCAGCCAAAACTGTCGCCGTTGAACCATTCGCGATCGCCTAGCTGTTTCGTAAGCCATTCACGGCAGGAAGCAGCCTGTTGTTTGGCATTGCCAACGATCTTTTCGGCAAGCTCACCCTTCGCCCGACCAAAGAAGTTGATCTCACCAAGCCCCCAGTTGATAGGCTCGTAGTAGGTGTCCATGACTTCTTCAATCATGCGGACACGGGCTCGGTGCGCCGGATTGCTCGGCAGCAGTGGTGGAGCGGACCATTTGTCTTCGATGTACTCAAGGATGATTGTAGAATCGAAGATCTTAACATCGTCGTCAATAAGGACTGGCATCTCGGCACGAGGATTAGCTTCCAGAAACTCGCTACCCCCAAACCCCTTCCCACTAATGTCAGGCGTCTTAGTCTCAAACTCAACCCCTTTTTCGCGCAAGGCGATTTTGGTCTTCTGTGCGTACGGTGATAGCGGATGTTCGTAGAGAATAATCATTGTCAAATTCGAGAGATCTATAATTACTGCAAATGTTCTTGATTTTCAATTTATTATAGTAACGAGTAAGATTGCTTATACAATTAAGTACTGACCACTGCCTTGGGAAGCTGCCCTCAAACTTCTGTGTTGCACGCAACTTGCTTCTGGGGATTTTCATACCCACAGAGTGATAAAAGTTTGTATGCTGAGTTTATGACTTATTGATATTCTTTTATAAACGAGTGCAAGAAGATTTTAGGCTAATAGTTGATTTAGTGTCAGTTTTTGCCGTGGCAGCGTGTGGCGGACTGTTCGCGGCATTGTTGCGACAACCGGTATTACTAGGGTATATCATCGGCGGGATGGTTGTAGGTCCAACGGGACTGGGATTGATCAAAGAATTAATTCAGGTGGAAACTCTGGCTCAGTTCGGTGTCGCCTTTTTGTTATTTGCCTTGGGAGTTGAGTTTTCTTTTAATGAACTTAAAAAAGTCCAAGCGATCGCTCTGGGAGGAGGAGCTGCTCAAATCACCCTGACGATTCTGGTTACAGTTGGGGTATGCGGGTTAACAGGGGCTTGGGGAACCTTACCGGCGAAGGGCATATTTTTAGGGGGAATTCTGTCTTTATCTTCCACAGCAGTTGTCCTCAAGTGCTTGATGGAACGTAACGAAACGGAAACGATCCACGGGCAAGTGATGTTGGGTATTTTGGTAGTGCAGGATTTAGCACTGGGACTGATGCTCGCAGTGTTGCCTGCTTTGCACCAACCAGGGGAGGCGATCGGCATTGCAGTGCTGACGGCGCTATTGCGGATTGGCTTGTTTGCCGCAGGTGCGGTTGTGGCGGGAATTTGGCTCATCCCACCTTTGTTACGACTGCTTGCCCGTACCGAAAGCCAAGAGTTATTTTTATTAGGAGTGGTGGCGTTGTGTTTGGGGATAGCCTTACTGACAGCGTATTTAGGGCTATCGATTGAGATGGGGGCGTTTGTCGCTGGGTTGATGATTTCGGAGGTGGAATACGCTGACCAAACTCTAACATATGTGGAGTCGTTACGAGATATCTTTGCGAGTTTATTTTTTGTCTCTATTGGGATGCTCATCGATCCACTATTTTTGTGGAACAACTTAGAATTGATTCTGGGATTGGTGGCGTTGGTATTGATCGGTAAGTTTTTGATTATCACGCCACTGGTGATGTTGTTTCGCTACCCGTTGAAAACAGCGTTAATTGTTGGGTTGGGATTGTCTCAAATTGGGGAATTTTCCTTTGTACTGGCAAGTGAAGGACAAGCACTAAGACTTGTTTCCCGGCACATATATTTATTGATTTTGGGAACGACAGCAGTCACATTAGTTTTGACTCCCTTTTTACTGAGTTTGGTACCGATTTTATTCAACTGGGGTGAATCAATACCTTGGCTGAAACCTTATTTAAGCGGTGAAGGTAAGCCGATAGATGTCGCTGAAGAACTACCCTTGAAAGATCATGTTGTCGTTTGTGGTTACGGAAAAGTCGGACGCAATTTGGTGAAGTTGTTGCTTTCTCATAAGTTGCCTGTGATCGTCATCGATCAATTAGAAAGTAGAATTCAACAGTTACGAGAAGCAGGCATTCCTTATGTCTATGGAAATTGTGTCAGTTTTCACGTTTTAGATACTGCTGGGGTAAACAATGCACGAGCATTGGCGATCGCACTTCCTGATCCCATGAGTACCCGTGTTTGTCTAAAACGCGCCTTAGAAGTGTACCCCGAACTCAACGTGGTTGTGCGTGCCAACAACGACAAACATATTGAGGTGCTTTACCAACTGGGAGCAAGAGAAGTTGTGCAACCAGAGTTTGAGGCGAGTTTGGAAATGTCAACCCACATACTGACAAATGTCGGGTTGTCACCTGCTGTAGTACAACGAGAAGTCCAGCAAATCCGTAGTCGGCATTATTTAGATTTGCGCCCGGAACAATCGGCATCCGAGGTATCCCGTGATTTACGGCAAGCAACTCAAGATTTGAATGGGCGCTGGTATCCTCTCCCAACTGGTTCACCCTTGATTGGCATGACGTTAGAAGAAGCCGATATGCGTTATTTAACAGGAGTGAGTTTGATGGCAATTCGCCGCGCAGGCGGTGAAGAAATAGATTACCCCGATATGGGGAAAACGTTGGAAGATGGCGATCGCTTATTAGTCGTGGGATCGGATGAAGAACTCGCCGCTTTAGATGAATTCGCAATAGGTAAAGCTGCGGTTCCTGGAGAACACAGTGCTTGTCAATGGGTAAAACTTAGTCCCGATTCTCCAGTGCTTGATAAAACTCTAGCAGATTTGGATATTCACAATCAATATGGGATACAAGTACAGGCAATCAGGAGAGATGGGAAATTTATCCGCCTTCCCGATCTGGGCATCAAACTACAAGTCTACGATCAGGTATTACTGTGCGGTAGTTTACCTTCTCTCAATCAAATAGAACAGTTGTTAATGCCAGTAAACACAGTCCCGCTTTCCATCCCTGTCATCAAAGCTGGTGAAGCCGAAGCACTTAAAGAGTATTTGCAGATGGATAGTTTGTTGGATTAGTCCAAAGTCCAAATCCATGCCAAAGTACTATAACTTTGTCCCACACTCGGACCAACTTCTTTCCCCC
>JAQYWP010000840.1 GCA_029379285.1 Rhizonema sp. PD38 | reverse complement strand
TTTCGATTATTAAATTTAAAAAAAATAGTAAAATGATTAATTATCAGGATGCATTTATTTCTTATGGACGAGCAGATAGCAAAGCCTTTGCCACTCATCTCCACGCTCGACTTTTAGAAAAAGGACGGAAAATTTGGTTTGATCAAAATGATATTCCTTTAGGTGTTGATTTCCAAAATCAAATTGATGACGGAATTCAAAAGTCAGACAACTTCCTCTTCATCATTGCACCCCACTCTATTAACTCACCTTACTGTCGTAAAGAAATTGAGTTAGCACTCCAGTGCAGTAAACGAATTATTCCTCTATTGCATGTTGAGGAAATTACTCAAGAAATTTGGCAACAAAGGTATCCTGGACGTGACGCTAGTGAGTGGGATGTCTACAAAGCGAAGGGGTTGCACTCTAGTTTTCCGAACATGCATCCTGCCATTAGTAAAATCAACTGGGTATACTTCCGTGAAGGCATAGATGACTTTGAAAAATCTTTTGCAGGATTACTAGAGATATTTGCTCGGCATCAAGAATATGTACATCAGCATACTTACTTTTTCTCAAAAGCACTAGAGTGGAAAGAGCTACAAAAACAGCCTTCTTACCTGTTATTTGCAGAAGAACGGTTACAGGCAGAAAGCTGGTTGAAAATTAGGTTCAAAAATGAGCAACCCCCTTGCGAACCAACAAACTTACATTGTGCTTACATTTGTGAAAGTACTAAGAACGCCAATAATTTAATGACCGAAGTGTTCCTTTCGTACTCAGAAAAAGAAAGGGCATTCATGGAGAAAATTAAAGCAACTTTAATGCGGGAATCTTTCACTGTCTGGACAAATAAAACAGATATTTACTCAGGGTCAGATTTTGAGGAGGCAATTTACCGAGGCATTGAAGAAGCAGATAATTTCGTTTATCTCATGTCTACGGCATCTTTAGAATCGGAGTTCTGCCAGAAAGAACTCTCTTATGCTTTCTCTGTTGAAAAGCGTATTATTCCTCTTTTGGTAGAGGAAATGGACCTAGAAAAAGTCCCTCTAGAATTACGTGCCTTACAATTCATCAATTTTGCAGACCATGAGGAGGAAAAAAAATATCAAGCTGATGCGGAGAAATTAATTAAGGTACTGCGTCAAGATGCAGCTTACTACGAGCAGCACAAAATTATACTGGTAAAGGCACTAAAGTGGAAACGACAAAAGCATAATCCAAGTATTTTATTGCGGGGCTATAATCTCCGTAAAGCAGAAGCATGGTTGAAAGGAGCGCAACAAACAACCCAGCACCCACCATTAGCTTTACAAGAGAAATTCATCGCTGAAAGTCTCAAGCAGACCCCAGATGAGGCTCTAAACGTATTTATATCTTACTCCCGTGCTGATTCAGAATTTACTCGGAAACTCAACGATACACTGCAAATTCAAAACAAAACCACTTGGTTTGATCAGGAAAGTATAGCTTCTGGGACGGACTTTCAGCAGGAGATTTACCGAGGAATTACAAGCTCTAACAACTTCTTATTTATTATTTCTCCCAATTCAATCAGTTCACCTTACTGCGCAGGTGAGGTAGAATATGCAATGCAACTGAATAAGCGGATTGTCACCGTTCTATATAGAAAAGTTGATCCTGCCAAACTCCATCCTGGTTTAGCAAAAGTACAGTGGATTGATTTCTGCAAGTCTGAAGGAGATTTTCTGACCAACTTTGGCGAGTTGACTAGAACCCTAGATACAGATCCAGAATACGTGCGATCGCACACTCGTATATTGCTGAAGGCGAAGGAGTGGGAGCAAAATGGACGTGATGACAGTTTCTTGCTGCGTGGAAAAGATTTAGCCGCATCTGAGCAATGGCTGAACGAGTCTCAGGCGAAAGATCCAGATCCAACCAATCTTCAGCTAGAATATCTTGCTGCTAGTCGCGCTCTCCCTTATCGTAAAATTAAGCTGCGTAGTGTGTTGCTGGCTAGTTTAGCTGTCACAGTTTTGATGTTCATTGGCCGACTTTTCGGGCTAACCGAACCATTAGAATTAGCAGCTTACGATCACCTCATGCGACTACGTCCTAGTGAAGCTCAAGATCAGCGATTTCTAATGGTGGATGTCGATCCAGAAAGTATTGACAAGTTAAACGATGATCCAAAATATCCGGGTGGACGAGGCTCAATTGCTGATCCAGCTTTGGATGATTTACTCAAAATCCTTTCAAAGTCTCAAGCTAGAATAATTGGCTTAGATTTCGTCCGCAATTTTTCAGCCAAAGGAAGTTTAGCCAAGCGTCTGAAACAAACTCAAAACCTAGCTGTAGTCTGTAAAAGTAGTTATGAAAATGAGCGGGGTGAGAACATTCCGGGCTTTAAGCCTCCGCCAGAAATGCCATCAGATCTGGTTGGGTTTGCAGACCTAGTTGATGATGATATCAATGGTGGTCTCATTATGCGGCGAAACTATCTAATGCAAAAGCCAGATTCTCAATATTGCAATACGCGGGAAGCCTTGAGCTTAGTAATTACCCGTCACTATTTAGCGATGGAGAATCAGCAGTATACCTCTCCGTTAGATTTAAAGACCAGACAATATGTGCGAAATCTACAGTTGGGTAAAACGCAGATTCCTCGACTGGTAGGAAATGGTGGCGGCTACCAGAACAGGAATAATGAGCTTGGAGGGTATCAAACGATGCTCAAATACCGAGTCTACAAGCGTGATCCGAATAATTTTGCCCCTAGAGTCAGTATTTTAGATGTTCTCAACAATAAAGTTCCTGCTGAGAAGCTCAGAAATCGCATTGTACTCATTGGATTTACTGATAGACAAGCTAGACAAGCCGACTATTTCAATACACCCTATGGAGATGTTCCCGGAGTGACCTTGCATGGACAGATGATTAGTCAGATGATCAGTGCCGTTTTAGATCATCGCTCACTGATTTGGTGGTGGTCTATTGATTATGAAACATTTTGGATATTTAGTTGGTCCTTGGTAGGAGGTATCGTTTGTTGGCGATTACATCGAACGCTGTATTTAGTGATGGGTGCGATCGCGTCTCTTGGCGGTCTTTACATTACCTGCTATCTCATTCTAGTTTTTCAAAGCGGTTGGGTGCCTCTCGTACCCCCAGCCTTGGCATTAATTGCTACAGGGTCTGGGGTTGTTTTTTTTACTTACCAATTACGAAAAGTTTAAACTAAATACTTGGACACAATTAATTACACATACTGTCTTTGTGTTCCTAGTTCCCCGTCTCCACGAATGAATTTAATTTTGTCCAACTACTGATCAAGGAGGTTTAGGAGTGATGAAACTTAAGTCTACGCTCTGGTTGCGAATAATTAATATCTGCCTGCTCACAACTACATTTTATGGTAGCTTGCTGTCTGTGATTTCTCTGCAACAAGTACAAGCACAACTTGGAAATCTTGCTGATAGCTCCACAAGCGAGGAGAGTTCTGCTTCCGGGCGATCGCGTGCTGGGGCGACTCGATCGCAATGCTCTCAGCTAGACGGCAAGAACCTCATTGCTATAGTTCCTCAAAACAATGAGGGGTTGACTACTAAAGAGTATCCTGACTTTTGGTTTTATTTACCCTTTGGTGCATCTTCTCAGTCTCCACCAGCGAAATTCAGGTTGCTCAATGAACAGAACAAGTCTGTTTTGATAAAACCACTGCGACTGTCCTTACCTGACAAAAAAGGGATTGCTCATTTAACCCTTCCCTCTACCGAACAACCACTCTCGATTGGGAAACGGTATCACTGGTATTTCAACATTACTTGCGTAAATGATCAAGGTACACAAGGCAATATATATGTTGATGGTTGGATTAAACGCATTGAACCGGATTCAACCTTAATAGAGAGCTTGAAGAACACCCAACCTCAAAATCAATACATTCTTTATACTAAATACAAAATCTGGCATGAAGCCGTAAGCCAACTCGCTAAGTATCACACCATTCATCAAGAAGAATGGGTTAAACTTCTTTCATCGTATAGTCTTGCAGACATTGCTTCAGATCCCATCTCTGAACTGAAACCTTTGTAAGCTCACTGTTAAGTAAGTAGGCGCGATTAAACCACTCGTTAAGTTTGTACCCCCCTACTATCCAGATTTATCTCCTATCTTAGATCTTGCACCAACATCTCCCAAGCGAAAATCAAAGCCCAAAAAGCCTATGGTGCCCTTGGTTGAACACTACCCATCTACCCCTCCCTATCGAAGGTGCAAGATCTGAGCTATAGAACTGTGTTGGTCGAAACTGAAGCAATTTCTACGTTTTTGCGAAGCACGCACACTACTAGAA
>JAQYWP010000839.1 GCA_029379285.1 Rhizonema sp. PD38 | reverse complement strand
CGTATCCCCTTCCCCCCTACCCTCATAAATGTTAAGCGATCCCAAGCTTTTAGTACTGCTGTTGGCTGGCTCCCTAACCACAATGGCCGGAGGAGTCGTTGCTCCAATTCTGCCGGAGATGGTGCAACAACTCCATTTCGATCCGGGATTAGCAGGTATCCTGGTGAGCATGCATTGCTTAACCATTGCCTTATTCAGCCCCTTGCTTGGGATCTTGGCAGACTGTGTTGGCAGGATACGAGTGCTGCTCCCTTCACTGCTTTTCTACGCAGTGGTTGGTACGGCAGGAGCGTTTATACACAGTTTTCCGTCGGCGTTATTGATGCGGGCGTTGCTTGGTGTCGCCAGTGGTGGTATCGCCGCAGCTACTCTGGGATTGCTGGGAAGTTTGTATGACGGAAAAGAGCGAAGTCAAGCCTTAGCATTAGCCACAACAACTCTGACAATTACTGGCATTACCGATCCACTTCTTGGCGGTTGGGTTGGTGCATCTGTGTGGCAAAACACCTTCTACCTTTATGGGTTAGGGCTACCCCTGGCAATTTTAGTCGCATTCGTCTTCAGAGGAAAGCAGCCACGCTCCACAAAATCAGAAGCAAAGCCTTTAAGTAATAAATTATACGAAATTTTGAAATCTCGCAATGCGTTAAAGTTGCTCTTGGCGCTCGGTCTGACTTCAGTAGCAATGTATGCTGTGGTTATTTACGCTCCGATGTATTTGAAAGCAACGATTGGAGCTGGACCAGCTTTAAATGGAATTGTACTGGCATCACGGGCGATCGGTGCTGCTTTCATATCAGCTTTCGGAGCCAGTAAGTTAGCACACCGTTTGGGAGCAATACAAGCCACTGCTTGGGGATTTGGATTGATGGCTATCACCTTGGCTACAATCCCTTTCCTACACGCACTTAGCTGGATTTTGCTCAGTGCGATTCTCTTCGGTGCCGGTTTTGGTATCGTTTTACCCAGTCTTTATAGCGCCCTTGCTAATCTCGCGCCTTCTCAATTAAAATCTAGCGTGCTAGCAGCCGGAATCGGGGTGGGTTTTCTCGGTCAGTTTTTGTCTCCAATTTTACTTGGACCTATCCTCAGTGCCAGTAGTTTGTCAGGCGTATTTTATGCAGCAGCAGGTGTTGCCGCAACCGCAGGACTCTTGCTATTCGCGCCAAATCCCTGAAAAAGGGAACAGTTTATACAATAAGAGCATCAATCAAAGCGATTGGGGAAAGAAATTTAGGGACTTGCATCCATTGTTGTATGTTTTTGAAAGAGCGAATTTTGAATTTTGAATGAGCGAGCGAGGGTCATTGATGATTTTTAATAACGAAGGTCGTGCTATAGAACGCCTGGATTCTTCACAGCCAATTCCAAACGGTACCGGATTGGAGTCACAAATGACTTCAGTTTTAGAACAGACAGAAGATTCTCACAGTGATCCCAAGACAGTTATATCACCGTCTAAGCGTCATTTGCTACCCAAGGTGATTTTAGGAGTTCTGTTAGGCTCAGGAGCGATCGCTGCCGGAACTTACGCCTATAGATCGTCGCAGCATACCCACCAGTATGCTACAAAATCTCAGGAAACCGATAATGCCTATGTTACTGCAAATATTCAACCAGTTACTTCCCCCATCTCCGGAATAGTCACCGAAGTTGCCGTCAATGATAACCAAGAGGTGTCTCCAGGGAGGGTGTTGGTAAAGCTTGACAGTAGTGATGCTCAAGTCTCTCTGGCGCAGGCAAAAGCATCTCTAGAATTAGCTAAGCAGCAAGCAGCACTGGCACGGGAAAAAACTGTTATAATTAATTCAGATACAGCGAAACCAGCTTTCGCAAATAAGAATAACCAAGCAAAACAGCCTGCTAATAGAGATAAAATATTACAGGCGCAAACTATCAATCGGCAACAGTATAAAACGGCGCTGGCTGTAGTCGCTCAAAAGCAGGTGGATCTCAAAAAAGCTGAACTTCAACTCTCTTACAGCAATATCACTGCGCTAATTCCTGGAAAAGTCGGTAACAAAAATGTTTCTGTGGGGCAACGGGTAGAACCAGGACAAACTTTAATTACAGTAGTGCAACCCAGTCCTTGGATCGTTGCCAACTTTAAAGAAACTCAGTTAGAAAAAATACAGCCAGGGCAAAAGGTGGCAATTAAAATGGCTGCCTTCCCCACTCGTCAGTTTCTAGGCAAGGTAGAGAGTATGTCCCCTACTTCTTTTGGTAAGGTTGCTCTACTCCCACAAGATTATACTACAGGTAATTCTTCTACTAAAACGGTGGATGTGCCACGTATTCCTGTCAAGATTGTTTTTGACCCTGAGAGTATTCATGGTTATGAATCTCGAATGACTCCTGGAATGTCAGCGGTTGCAGTTATAGAAACTAATTGACAACTCAGACGGTCGCAATATACTAACGGGACATGCATCGCATCTCTATTAATCTAGATGCATATGGGCTTTAAAAATTATCCCACCCGATTTATTACGCTCTATGATGAGCAAACGTGATTATCCAGTGGAACCCTAGTTATAGAGATATTAAGACAGAAAAGCATCCGCGAATCACAGAGGGTGATTGGACGGAGAGTGTCAATGTAGTGGAACTATATTTGTTTGTAAGCTCCTCGCTGCACTTTGTCTCCCCGCGCTTACGGGGAGATATTGGGGAGCCAGCGCGTATGAGGCGTTTTCCCACGCCCTGGTGACTGGCGTGTTGGGGTTCTTTTCCGCATGGTTATGTTACCCGACATAATATTACACTTGAATCCGGACAACAAGTCACCGCCAACTCTCTGCCTGAATCCGCGTCTACTCGCTGTGCGCGGTGTTGGCTCAACTATAGCTCGTGCGGCAGATGCGCTAAATATATCGTTTGATGGAAGTAAACAGTAATCAGTTCGTTTAAACTGTATACATAGTCACAGAATAACTTAACATTTAACGAATTTTGTAAAGGTTGTTTTGTAAGTAGCAAATAAGGACAAACAAAATGAGTATCGAAGATAAAGCAAAAGCCGCAGCAAAAAACATCGAAGGCAAAGCACAAGAATTACTGGGAAATATCACTGGTGATCCTAAAGATCAAGTAGAGGGAAAAGCCAAGCAAGCTGAAAGTCAAGTACGTAACACCGTAGAAGATGTGAAAGATGAAGTAAAAAAAGGTATTGATTAAATTGGCTTAGTCAAGTAACATGTCCAGAAAAGTCAGCTACTTGTAGCTTAGTAGTTTTTTTGAGCAACATTTGAATTTTGAAGGAATAAAAAGGTGATCGCATCAAAGAGATAAGTTGCGATCACCTTTTTGAATAAATATTGGTCTGAGTCGAACACATATGCGCGGCTGCATGTGGGCGGGATAAATACTTTATTTTTAGCTAAGTGTATGTTTACATCTACATTATGGTAATATACCGTCATCTTGTTAAAGACGTTACTTTTCAATATCAACATCAATCGAATTTAACTAAAGCTATTTTTTGACTGCACAGGAGGTCATGATGATCCGGTTTTTGCGGCTCAAATCATTGTTTGTCTTTGGATTTACTCTTTGCTTAGCGTTGATCTGCGGATTTGTGTTAGGGATAGGACAACCAAGTGTGGCGCATCCGCTAGAAGCACAAGTCATGCTTGCGGGTGCAAACATCACAGGTACTCTCTTCTTCGAGCAGAGAGGGAATGGGTTGGTGCAAATTCGGGGCAGCATTCAAGGCGATCCAGCAACGTTGACGCCCGGTTTGCACGGACTTCATCTTCATGCCTCGGGCGTGTGCGAACCCAATACTCAACCTGCTTTTAGCACCGCAGGTGGGCACTTTGACCCAGGTCCTTTTGGTTCGGAAGTTCCTGTAGAGGCAAACCATCCGTACCATCTAGGTGACTTACCAAACCTAGTAGTAGATGCCACGGGACGTGCAATCTACAATGCACAGACTAGTCGAGTAACCTTGAGTGAAGGTCCCCTCACCTTGTTTGATGACAATAGTACAGCAATCATCATTCACCAGTTACCGGATCAACAAAGAGCAGGTGGGACGGGAGCAGAAGCAGGCGGAGGACGGTTAGCTTGTGGAGTCGTAACTCCGAGAGAAGAAGCCGAGACTTAATTTCTCCCCAGACAGTTTCCCAGAGTATCCATAAGACTCGAGTCAACTAGTTCCTGGTGCCATCAGATTGGATTTTCCTCGATCAATTGTTGATATAACCGAATCATATGGGTGTTTCTCACTCCGCGCCTCGAATATTACTCCCAACAGGAGTGTAAGATTACCTATCTGATTTCTCTGCGTCCTTGGCGCG
>JAQYWP010000838.1 GCA_029379285.1 Rhizonema sp. PD38 | reverse complement strand
ATTCATTTAGAATGAATATCATCAATTTCTAGGTTATTTTTGCAACATTTCAATTATTGTTTACAAATAATTGTGTCTGTGGATACCAGTTCCATGAAAACTTACTCATAAAGATATTATGTTTTGTCAGTGGTTATCTGGTATCTTTTACATACCATGTCAAAAAACTGTTTTTTGACATGATATTAACCATACAAGTTGATTCAGATTATCTACAAATTATTATAAATAAGGCATAACTTTAAAAAACGATAGCTGAACAATGAGTTAATTAACATTCAAATAAGAAGAGATTGATTATGATAGGATTATTCTCTTTACAATGCTCTTAGCAAACAGGTAATTTTAATATGCTTGCTCCTAAAGTCATAGTTGTTGAGGATGAAGAAATCATAGCTTTAGATATTACTAGTAGATTGCAAAAGCTAGGATACCATGTTTTAGAAATCACAAATTCTAGAGAAGGAGTACTTCAAAAAGTAGCAGAACGAAATCCAAATATAGTCATAATTAATGTTGGCTTGGCTGGAGAAATGAATAGTGTAAAAGTGGCAGATATTATCCAGGATAGCTTTCAAGTTCCTGTAATATTTTTAACTAACTGTTCTGAACAACCTAAATTATCAAAAAAACAGTTAAGAGAACCTTTTAGCTATATTCTCAAACCCTTTGCTGAAAGAGATTTGCATGTTGCTATTGAAATGACTCTGTACAAGCACAAAATTGAAAAGAGATTACAGGAAGAAAAACAGAAGCTGAGGGCAATTGTTAACAGTATGGGTTCTGGAGTCATCATCACAGATACTAACAGCCGTATCCAAACAATCAATCCAGTAGCAGAAGCACTCACAGGTTGGCATAAAAATGAAGCGTTTGGGAAAGACTTAATGCAAGTGCTAAACCTGGTTAATCAAGATACAGGAGAAGTCATTGAAAATTTAGTTAAGCAGGTGATAGAAATAGATGCAGTGATGCCAATACCAGATAACTGTATATTAATTGCTAAAAATGGCACAAAAATACCAATTGGAGATAGTATTGCTCCAGTTCGCGATAGAAATGGTAACATCACAGGTACGGTTTTAGTCTTTCAAGACATTACTCAACGTAAACAAACAGAGGCGCAACTCCTCCAGAATGCTTTTTATGATGCGTTGACGAAACTACCCAATCGAGTCTTATTTCAAGATCGTTTGAGGCTTGCTATTGAACGTGGTAAACGGCGAAGCAATTATCGATTTGCCGTTCTGTTTTTAGATTTAGATGGCTTTAAGGGAATTAATGATTGCTTTGGGCATCGAACGGGCGATGATTTATTAGTAGCAGTCTCTCGACGCTTAGAGTCGTGCTTTCGCAGTGGCGATACTGTAGCAAGATACGGCGGTGATGAGTTTGCTATTCTTCTAGATGAAATCAAAGATGTTTCCGAAGCTACCAGCGTTGCTAACCGCATTCAAGATACCATTAGTGCACCACTCCATCTAAATGGACGGGAAATATTTATTTCAGCCAGTATTGGTATTGCTTTGAATAGCAATGAATACGATCAACCAGAAAACTTGTTGCAGAATGCCGATACTGCTATGTATCGCGCTAAGGGACAGGGAAAGGCTAGTTATGCCGTATTTAGTTTTGAGTAACAATTAAGTAGAGCGGTTAGAACAAATACGATTAAGAGTGATGCTTATGGTTTGTTATTTAGAACTGAAAATATCCGGCGTCGCGACCTGATCTCGAACACGGGATAATAAGATTCTGTGTTTCTTTTTTAAATCATGAGTATTATTGTCTTCGGCAGCATCAACATAGACTTGGTAGCAACGTCCCCCCGCTTACCAATGGCTGGAGAAACATTGCTGGGACATAACTTTTTTCAAATACCAGGGGGTAAAGGAGCCAATCAAGCGGTAGCATTAGCACTCCTCGGAATTCCTACCCAGATAGTGGGGCGTGTTGGTGCAGATAGTTTCGGCGCAGAACTTGTGAAGAATTTGCAAGCTTCTGGTGTACAAACTCATTCTGTACTAGTGGATGAGACAGTAAGTTCTGGCATCGCGATGATCGCAGTAGATGATGCTGGTGAAAATCAAATTATCGTTATTCCTGGTGCAAATGGGCGCGTCAATCAAGACGATGTAGAAAGGTTGTCTCACTTGCTACCAGAAGCAACAGCATTGCTTTTACAATTTGAAATTCCCATGTCTGCTGTGCTTGCAGCAGCTAAAGCTGCACGAGAAAAGGGTGTCACGGTTATTCTCGATCCCGCCCCCGCGCAGGAAAATGTACCAGAGGAACTTTACTCACTGGTAGATATCATTACCCCTAATGAGGTAGAAATACGGCAACTGGTTGGTTTTGCAGTCGATGGAGAGGCATCAGTAGCAAAAGCAGCAGGCGTATTACGGAAACGGGGTGTGAAATATGCGATTATTAAACTGGGTGCCAAAGGTGTTTTTTGTGCTACCCCAGAGGAAACCTTTTTCGTGCCTGCATTTCCAGTTCAAACAGTTGACACAACTGCTGCAGGAGATGCATTCAACGGCGCTTTGGCAGCAGCGCTTTTTGAAAAACTTTCTTTGCACCAAGCTATCATTTGGGGTGCGGCAGCAGGTGCAATGGCAGCAACAAAACCAGGAGCGCAACCCTCACTTCCAAATCGGGCGACTTTTGATGCTTTTCTGAATAGGAGGAGAGTGGGAAGTTGCTAGTATCGGTACCTCTCTCCCAAACTTGGGAGAGGGACACCTGGTGAGGGTGAGAATCTATAAGACACAATTGAGAATCGGTATCTTTGACAACCAACACCAACTAACAACATCACTCCCCAATATCTTCATTCCACAATTCGGGGTTGTTTTCGATAAACTCACTCATCATGTGTTGGCATTCATCAAGGTTTAAATCAATAACTTCAACACCGTGAGATACCATAAATTCCTTAGCACCGGGAAAGGTTCTTGATTCTCCGGCAACAACTTTTTTAATCCCAAATTGTACGACGGCTCCAGCACACAAATAGCACGGCATTAAGGTTGAATAGAGAGTTGTACCTTTATAGCTGCCGATTCTACCAGTGTTACGAAGGCAATCGATTTCGGCATGGGTGACAGGATCGCTGTCTTGGACACGCTTATTGTGTCCCTTACCGATAATCAAGCCATCCTTGATTAAAACTGAACCAATGGGAATTCCGCCTTCCAGTCTCCCTTGTTTTGCTTGTGCGATCGCCGCTTCCATAAATTTATCCATTTTTTTATTCTCCTTTTATGTCACAACAACTCGTCTTAATGGATCACGACGGTGGTGTAGATGATTATCTAGCAACAATGCTACTGATGACTATGGATCATTCCAACTTCTTGGCGTTGTCGTGACTCCAGCTGATTGCTATGCAGAACCTGCTGTCAGTGCCACACGCAAAATCCTGGATTTGATGGGATGTTTTCATATACCAGTTGCGGAAAGTACTGTGCGCGGTATCAACCCCTTCCCGCGCCTCTATCGCCGTGATTCATTTATTGTTGATCATCTTCCCATTCTCAATCAAAGCGAAACTATTCGTACAGCATTAGTTACAGAATCAATCCGGTCAAGATTTTATGGTTCGGGTGTTACGTGAGGCGACAGAACCAGTTACACTGATGGTTACCGATCCCTTGACAACAGTAGCGACAGCATTAGATAAAGCACCAGAAATCAGCGAAAAAATTCAAAAAATCGTCTGGATGGGGGGCGCGCTCAATGTCGGTGGTAATGTAGAAAAAAGTTTGGAAACTGGACAAGACGGTTCTGCAGAATGGAATGTTTATTGGGATCCAATTTCCGCAGCGCGAGTGTGGCAAACCCAGATTGAAATTATTATGTGTCCTTTGGACTTGACTAACAATTTGCCTGTCACATCAGACATAGTTTATAAAATGGGGCGACAACGCCACTATCCCATATCTGATTTAGCAGGACAATGTTACGCGCTAGTTATTCCTCAGGATTATTATTTTTGGGATGTGCTGGCAACAGCTTATCTTGCTCATCCAGAATTTTATCAGCTACGTGAGTGGGAAACACAAATTATAACGAACGACCTTAGCTCAGGGCGTACCAAGATTGTACCTGGAGGTCGTCCGATTTATGCGATGGATACGGTAGATAAAAAGCGTTTCTACAGTTACATCTTGCAACAATAGGCACGGTAATATGATGAAGACACAGGGAATGGGAGACGCGGTGAGATAGAGCCCATAAAACTTTTTCGTGCTCCCAGGCGATCGCGGAGCGCGGAAAATACAGAGGAATTGTTTCCC
>JAQYWP010000837.1 GCA_029379285.1 Rhizonema sp. PD38 | reverse complement strand
AAATAAGGGGGTGTTTTCCCCTAATGAATTGAGTATAGCACTAACTTATGACATATTGGCAATAGCCCGATTCAGAATTTGGCAAAAATGTTCGCGCTCGGCATAGGATATACCTTGCATCGCTTCCTCACGAATATCCAAAGCAATAGGTGGCAAAGTCACTTCCAGTTCCTTCCCCGCATCTGTCAGCCAAATACGCCAAATGCGGCGGTCGCGAGCATCTCGTTCGCGACGAATCAAACAGCGTTCTTCCATCCGATCCAGCACACCAGTTAAAGTACCTCCCACCTGTTGTAATTTTTCCCCTATTGAGGAAGTTGGTAACCCGTCTTCTTCCCATAAACAGCACAATACAACCCAGTGGAAGGGAGTGAGTCCCAGTGGTTCCAATCGTTCGGTGAACTTGCGAGCCAAGAGTTGTGAGAGCAGCTTGATTTTATAGCCAACACCATAAGGTGCCCGAACTTCCTGCAGTGTCTCCAAAGCTGGAGAATCCTCAGTTATGCGTGTATGAACCATCATGTGTGAATTTTATATTATTTAGTGTACGTACTATTATTTTAACACTAATGCTTTAATTGCGAAATAGTAGTCAGCTAATAGTCAGTTGTCGAACTGTCTCTATAACTACAAAACACTCTCTAAGGATTCCGGAAGCAGGAAAAGGAAGATCCACAGAAACAAGAGGGAAGAAGCAATTTTTTCTCCCTCATCTCCCTTTATTTATATTAAGCAGCAGACAAACAAAAAGAGGCAGGTTCTAAACCCGCCCCAACTATGCGCCCAACAGATGCGGCAACAGGCTTTAAACTATGAACCAAACTCACCATATCTTCTAAAGACAGAGCTTGGCGTGCGTCAGAAACAGATTTGTCTGGTTCTGGGTGACATTCAATAATCAACCCATCTGCCCCACAAGCAACAGCAGCCCTAGCCATAGGTGCCACCAATTCCCGCTTGCCTACCGCATGAGAAGGATCGACAATCACCGGCAAGTGAGTTATTTGCTTAAGTGCTGCCACTGCGGCTAAATCAAGGACATTGCGCGTATAATTATCAAAACTGCGGATTCCTCTTTCACAGAGTATGACATCAGGATTGCCGTGGCTTAAGATATATTCAGCTGCCATAACGAATTCTTCAATTGTCGCCGCCAAGCCACGCTTCAGAAGTATTGGTTTACCTGCTTGCCCTAAAGCTTTCAGCAAGTCGAAGTTTTGCATATTGCGGCTACCAACTTGAAGCATATCAGCACTCTCGGCAACCAATGGAATTTGGGAAATTGACATAACCTCAGTCACAACTGGAATACCATAACGCGATCGCACACCAGCCAAAATTTCTAGTCCGTCTCCTCCCATTCCTTGAAAAGCATAAGGAGAGGTGCGGGGTTTATAGACACCACCGCGTAAAGCTTGGACAGGTGCTTTCAAAAGCGTTTGAGCAACTATCTCCATTTGTTGAGTGCTTTCAACAGTACAGGGGCCGCCAATAATTAATAATTCTGTACCACCGCAGACGACGCTTTGAGAGATATTGACAATTGTCTGATGGTGAGGATGAGATTTAGCTGCTAGTTTGGCATTAATCATGATCAGATTCTCCTAATAGTTAAAGAATGAGAAATTCGCTTTAAAAAAAGCCCAGAACCTTGTGAGTTCCGGGCTGGTAGCGTTGTAGTAGGCATAACGCTTTTTACCCGGAATGTCTTCTAGGCAAAAAGTAAAAACCATAAAACCAGCTACTGAAATAAGTCATGCGATTTTGGATGCGTGGATTTTAAATTAATCGTGCCTTAAAAAACAAAAACCGCAGAGTTTGCTCTGCGGTTGACCGGGCGGTTTCCACTAGGAAACTCGATTCACTCCCGGTGAACCACCCTAAACCAATAATAAAAGTAGGAATTAGTGCTAAACATTTTGCGACACTTTTCGCCTGAATACTTAATTTAAACTTGTCTTTTCCGAATTTAACATAAGAAAACTTGCTGCGTCAAGACCCCAATTCAAATTGAAGACCTACAGGCGCAAAGTCCCGACTTACGCAAAAATTTCTCTTACTCCTTTCGGTGCCCTTTATATTACCGTTTAGGGAGAGTTCCTTGAAGAAATTGCATCGGCAATCTTACATCGGTCGGAAGTAGGCTTAATTTCTTGAACCCCAACACTTAAAAAAAGCGGTAAAGTCTGACAGTTAAAGCTTATTGCTTGCTATCTTGATATTTATATAACTTCATACTTATTTTTAGCTTACAAGTCATTAGTAATAAATACTTAAAAGTGTAAGCATTTAGCCCGAACTTCCATCAGCAATCAGTGTACAAAATGAATTGTGTAAACTCTCAACAGCCTTAAGCTATCCAAACTACTAAAATACGTTGATAGCAGAAGCGCCTGCCTGCTGCATGCTTGTAACGAAATAAACTTTATTATAACTATCAAATTTACCACGATGCCCAGTTCCAAAAAAATTTTAGCTACATCTTTCGATTATCAAGGAGTTTACCCGTGTCCAGTATGTCATGTAGGTAAGATTACAAGTATGCCATTGATGGAGGCTATGGCTTGTGAGTTCTGCCAACAGATTTTTACGATTAACTTAGAACAGCAACAAATCAAGATGCCTTCTAGACAACCTGCCTTGATTTGGTATTGGAATGGCTTTAGTTGGACAGAAGCCCATCTAGAAGGTATGGAATTTGGGTGGGGTTATATGTTAGGATCTGGTGCTTTTATCTTCATTCCCACTGCTTTAATTGGAATCATCGCTTACAATTTTCCACCCCATCCAGATAATCCTGTGTCTTGGATACCATACATTTGGGCTATATTAACATTTCTGTCACATTTATCAATTATTATTTGGCTATTTATTGAAATTTATCAAATTCCAGTGAGAGCATATTTGCGAGCCATGCGACAGCGCTTGCCTATCCGCTAAGGGACTAGGGGCAGTCTTGCTGGGAGCAGGGGGAATATAAGAAGTCGAGTTCGCTAATTAGATTGTTGAGTGTTGAGCATCAGTGGTTGACTCCGCGCCTTTTGTCTTAATACAACAAAGCGGAGCGTCTCTAGATCTTTTGTCTCCTGTCTCCTCACTTCTTCACTGTGTGCCCTACTAAAACTCTTGGCGCACTCACTTTCAAAGTCATCTGTTCGCAACGAATGCTTAAAAAAGGCTGAGCTAAACCTATATCAGAAAAAGGACTTTCAGGAGGAACTTTTAATTTAGAACCAATAAACCCCAAATGCGAGTCTAGTTCAAATGAAAAGCTGAGCAGATCGGAGTTCATTGTACTGAAACTAGATCCACTCAACCACTGTCGCCATGCCAGAGTGTGTCGATTGTATTTCAAGCTACATAAAATCCGATTTTCTTGACGGACAGTGACATGCTCTCCTTTTTCCCAGGTAAACTGGGCTAATTTCTTCGGTAATCCCCAAATTTCTCGACCACCAGCTACTGAATCAGGATTATCTACATATTATATGAGAAATCCAACTCCCAATTTTTCCAGGGTAACCCACAAATGCAGGAACGATAATTAACTCGCTGTATTCCATTACCGAGCCAGTACCGTAATAAGATAAACAGATACCGCCAACAGTTTTACCAGGCAAGACAGAAATAATTTTTAGTTCCGAGGGAATGAGCGATCGCACCCGGTGAGTCTCTATCAAATGTAAACATAGGATCGCATATCCTTGAAGTTTCCAGGGAGCTTGAGGGTATGCCATTTTTGTCTCCTTTGTCAACAAAATTTCTTAGCTGCTCTCATGTCCGGTCAATAACTTACGATTAAGCTCAGAGTTGAATCCACCAATTAAAATCAGCCAACTATTTTATTATAAGCGATTATCCGGACATGAGATAACTTGCGGTGACGTAGCAGTCAGTCAAAAACCCGGTTAAAAGCAAAGGGATCTAAAAAGTTGTTGTTAACAGTGTTTTTCGGTAAAAATAGCGTATGGTCACTTAGTAAAACATTGCAGGTTTATGCAAGTTTCTTTGCCCCTTGAACTCGAAGAATTGGTCAGAACCACCATCGTCAATGGCGTGTATGCTTCTGAAGATGAAGTCATTTGTGCGGCATTACAACTTTTGAAAGATCATACCGACTATTTGAAAGAGGAAATTGCACGGGGCATTGACGAAGCCGATCAAAAAGTTTTCTCCACGATGACTTTGGAAGAGTTGAAAGCGGAAGAACGGCCTAGACTAGCCAAGCAAACCCATTAGGGACTTCCAAATAAAAAAATAATCAATCTGTAAGGGGGGGGGCAGGGAGCAGGGAACACTCTAGCA
>JAQYWP010000836.1 GCA_029379285.1 Rhizonema sp. PD38 | reverse complement strand
CTTATAATAGAGCGTTGGGAAAAACAGCTTTGCACCTAGTTAGTGCGTGGTCGAGAAGCGTGCAAAAATTCTTTAATAAGAGGTTGAAAAGATGACTGCAATTGCAACCTATCAGTTTTCAGGTAAGACTATTCTGATTACAGGCGGTGCCGGAGATATTGGCAAGGCAACGGCACACCGTTTTGCTGCTAATGGAGCAGGTGTAGCCTTGCTAGATTTGAATGAACAGAAGATGGCAGATGTGGCTTCTGAACTAAAAAGTTACAACGTTCCCATCAGCACACTTCACTGTGATGTTACGGCTGCTGATGATGTTGCCAAAGCTTTTAGTGGTGCTGTAGAGCAGCTTGGACGGATCGACTATGTGTTTAACAACGCAGGCTATCAAGGAGCGTTTGCTCAGACGGATGAATATTCAGAAGACGACTTTCAAAAACTAATTAACATTAATGTCGTTGGCGTTTTTCACGTTTTGAAGGCGGCTGCACAGCACCTGCGTAATGCAGGAGGAGGCGTCATTGTCAACACGGCTTCTTACGCTGGGGTGGTTGGGCCCCCAAATATGCTGGCATATGCCGCTTCAAAGTTTGCTGTCATTGGTATGACTCAGACGGCAGCCAAAGATTTGGCTCCTTACGGTATTCGGGTGAATGCGCTCTCCCCGGCGCTAATCGGGCCTGGTTTTATGTGGACACGGCAAACAGAATTGCAGGCAGCAGTAGGATCGCAATACTTTGATGCCGAGCCCAAGGTAGTTGAGCAACAGATGATTAATTCAGTAGCGATGCGGCGTTTAGGAAGCCTGGAAGAGGTGGCAAATGGAGTAGCATTTCTGATGAGCGACGAGGCAAGCTACATTACTGGGTTTAACTTAGAGATCACTGGAGGGATTTGACTCTCCCCTGCCTGAAAGACGAGGGGATTCATAATAGTTAGCTGCGCAGAAGCTCGTTACTCCGAGCGTGCCACAACTTTAGTCTTATTGTTTTCTGTGCGGCTTGCAATCGCGGTGAACAAGCATGTAGAAGTTGCACCAGCATCACTCCGAAGAGAAAGGCGATCGCGAGTGCGTGTCCGCAGGTCCGCTGGAGACGATCTCCTACACTGCTATAATTTCAAAAGAATAATTACATTTTCCCTTCTCTCAATTATGGAAATCACAAAAATATCCAATGAAGGACAAGTAATGATTCCCGAACCCGAAGCGAAAATCTCATGGCTGGGAAGTGGGACAGGAACTGATAGCAATTGATACAGGTGACGGAATTCTTCTGAAAGCAAAAAAACCTTTTGTAGAAACCACATTGGCTGATGTTGCTGGTTGCTTAAAATACCAAGGCACACTAAAAACTCTTGAAGAAATGGATGATGCTATTCGTCAGGGTATACAGGAATCATGGTATGGTGGCAGTTGATACTAATATAATTGTGCGTTTTTTGACTCAAGATGACGAATTACAATACCAAAAAAGTTTAGAAATTTTTCAAACACAGAATGTTTTTATACCTGATACTGTAATTCTCGAAACTGAATGGGTGCTTAGATCTGCCTATAAATTTAAACCTGTCGAGATTTGTGAAGCTTTAAGAAAACTTTTTGGCTTACCAAATGTTTATCTTAATAACGCAAATTTGCTTGCTCAATCGCTGCAATGGCATGAAGCTGGCTTAGATTTTGGGGATGCTTTTCACCTTAGCAATAGTTAAAATCATATACAATTTTCTACTTTTGACGAGAAGTTTATAAAAAGAGCTAAGGAATTAACTACTTGTGAAGTACAACAACCTTAAGTTTGTAATTTGACCTTTACAACAACGAAATATCTGTACTTGAGAGGATTTGAAAAATGTGCGATCGCATCTACGATATAGATTGAGCAAAAAGTGCGAACGCTATGGCATGATATCATCAAGTTTAAGCTCTAAATTTGGAAACAAATAAGAATTAATAGCATCTCCCAAGCGATATTGTTGCTGCTGATACACACCATCAACTAATTGACAGACTGTAAAAGTAGGTTGTTTGGGATTACCGATAAATTGCAAACCACCCAAACCACGAAAATCTACAATCCAATATTCCGATATTTGCAGAAAAGCATATTCTTCCACTTTTCTTGCATAATCATCTTGCCAATTAGTACTTATCCTTACGGGTTCCTCAGTTGCTTCAACGCGGGGAACCCGCGCAACGCACTGACTCACAACTTCAGCAACGATCTGAATCGTATTACCATTACAAATAATAGGTTCCTTTTGCCAAAGCGGTTCTTGGCTGAGTTTGACTTTATCTAAAACAATAACATCTGGACGTAATGCCGTTGCTTCTGCTGCAAGTGGTTTAATCAAACAAGTTTTGGGAATCAACCAGTTGAAATTGGTACGAAGAATTTCAGCATAAATTCTACCAGCAATATTTCCTGAAACTTCTTCATGTGGACCAGTTGGTTCCATATCACGTAATTCTCCGTCTATAAGTTCGTAACGAGGATTATCCCCATAATCGGCTATAAATTGCTCAAAAGTCAGAAGTTTGGGTGGGGTATA
Organism: Rhizonema sp. PD38; assembly: GCA_029379285.1. Classification (GTDB taxonomy): domain Bacteria; phylum Cyanobacteriota; class Cyanobacteriia; order Cyanobacteriales; family Nostocaceae; genus Rhizonema. Next base: position 1,759 of record JAQYWP010000836.1, on the reverse strand, counting down.
AGTCATAGTTCATATTGTGACAGCAGGTAGTTTTATTTTAGCAAAGCTATATTAATTCTTTCGCTGCTTAATTCCTATTGATTACTATATTATCTCCAAAATAAACCTAATATTAATCTATAATATTGCTCAATTTCCAAACCCAGTAAACATTCCCCGCCGAACTTACACTGAAATTTTTACCGAATCCATAGGCAAGATTTGATTGAAAAAGAATCGTCTGAAAGGATGTCGCTTTTGGTTGAGGGCTTAATCTAGCCATTGACACACCACATAATTCTCTGTATTTCCCAGTTTACTTGAATATCTGACCCTCTCTAGCAAGTTTTGCGGTTCTAGTTTTTTTGCGACTGGAAAATGAACGGGCTGTCAATAAAATCGAAACACTTAGACGATTGCTGGAAAATTATGCAGATAGACTACCTGAGCAATTTGTGGTCGTCACGGAAAACAGAGTGAGATTTGCATCACCATGATGCACCTCGAATAAGCTCCTTCAGTCAACAGACCCAACAGTACTTCATGCGTAAGCTCCACAATAATATGGAAGTAGAAAGATGTTCATACCACGATATCACCAATGACAATCGACAATTTCACCGTTCGACTAATGAAGAGGTCGGAATTAGATTTGATAATTGATTGGGCAGCAGCTGAAGGCTGGAATCCGGGAATTTATGATGCTGAATGTTTTTACCAAGCTGATCGATGCGGTTTTTTCGTAGGCGAGTTGAACAATGAACTTGTGGCAAGTATTTCCGCTGTTGCTTACTCTAAGCACTTTGCCGTTATTGGCTTTTATATTGTCAAACCCCAGTTTCGTGGGCGGGGTTTTGGCATGAAAATGTGGAGGGCAGCAATGGCATATCTTGGTATTGAGCGTAACATTAGTTTAGATGGAGAGCTTGCCCAACAGGAGAACTACCAAAAATCAGGTTTTCAAATCGCCTACCGTCATCTTCGTTATGAGGCAAAGGGTGGCGGTGTTGTGCCGTCCGGCATTGTAGAACTCAAAAGTGTGCCTTTTGAGAAGTTACTTGCTTACGATCAAGAATTTTTTCCGGCTGAGCGATCGCAGTTCCTACGACTTTGGATCAACCGACCAAACAGTACTGCCTTAGGGGTTGTTAGAGATGGGCATGTTGTTGGTTATGGAGTCATCCGCCCTAGTTATACAGGTTTGCGGATTGGACCATTGTATGCAGACGATGAGCAGATTGCCGAGCAACTGTTACTCGCCTTGCTTGCTTTTGCTTCTGATGCGAGGGTGTTTCTTGATGTGCCAGATGCTAATCCAGAAGCGATTAAGCTGGCTCAACGTTACGGGATGAACCCAGTCTCCGAAGTCGCTCGGATGTACAATAAAGAAATTCCTAACTTGCCGATAAATCGTGTATTTGCTGTGACATGCGTAGAAGTTGGTTAGGTAAATATCATTCACCAATCAGTCATCCCTTCAAAGGGTTGCCCAAGGTGGTGGAACAACAGATGATTAATTCAGTAGCGATGCGGCGTCTGGGAAGTCTGGAAGAGGTGGCGAATGGGGTCGCATTTCTGATGAGCGACGAAGCAAGCTACATGACTGGGTTTAACTTGGAGGTCACTGGAGGGATCTAAAAATTTAAAGATATTTGAGCAAAAATTCTCTCTTTGGGCATATCTGCACAAATCATACCTTTGCTAGGTACATAGTTTTTGAAAGTGATACCAATTCAAAAAATGTTTGCGACAGATAGGGCATTCAAAATGAAATCATAGC
>JAQYWP010000099.1 GCA_029379285.1 Rhizonema sp. PD38 | reverse complement strand
CGCTAATTCCATTTGGTTCGCGTTCTCTCATATCGTTTTTAGTCTAAACTCCAGTCATTGAATAAAGTAGTGTATCAAGTTAGGGGTGAAAGAACACCAACTCTACTGGTGATGCAACCGGAAGTAATATTAGTCACACATGAGGCGATGAAAAGCTACGTGTCCTCTCGCCTTGGTAATCCTCGCCCGGAAGCAGAAGCTTGGGGGGTAGTAAATGATCAGTATTTTGTGGTGGGATGTCTGGCACGGGAGTTTCTGGCAGATGCCGGGATGCGGGAATTAAAGTACGAACGAGCAGTGTACAAGGTGCTGGCAGCAGTTGGAGTAATTAAGCAAATTTTGGGACTGCCGACTAAGTTTTCTATGTCGTTGGCAGTGTTGTTGCCTTGGAACGAATATCCAGATAGAGAACGCTTTGAAAGGCTGCTTCGGGGGAGTTTAAAGAATTACACATTTAGGGATGAGCGATTACGGGTAAAGCTAGAATATTTTGAATGTCGTCCGGAAGGGAGTGGGCTGGCAATGAGTCGGCTTAATACCAAAGGGCTGGATTGGTTTCGTTCCCACTCAATTGCCACGTTGATGTTTGGGCATCGCAACACAAGTGCTTTGGTATTTATAGAGGGCAAGTTGAATCATATTCATACCACTACGACAGATTTGGGTTTTCACCAAATGGTTTCGTTGGTAGTGCGGCGAACAAGTGGACAAAGTGCGGACATGCTCACGAAAGCAATTTTTAGTGCTGGGGCTGCGATTAGTGAGAGTCAAAGCGTGATCGCAGCATTGGCACAAAGTCGAGATGAGCATCTCAAGGCTGAAGAAGTCAGGGTAATTACCAGTGCGATCGCATCGTCACGGACTGAATACTGGCGACGGCTGAGTGCATGGCTAGATACAACGCTACAACCCCAGTTAAATGTGGGAGAGGTTATTCTCTGTGGTGGTGCAGCACATTACTTCAAGAAGGAATTGCTTGGGTATTTCTCCAGTACACCGACATATTGGGGAGATGAATTGATGAAACAGGTACAAACTACTTTCTTTGCCGAGAATCCCAATGCGACGGCGCTGGCATTTCGACTGCTGGATGGATTCGGGTTATTTCTTTATCTCCAAGAACGAGAGGCGGCAGTGGTATGAGTGAGCAAACCAGAAAAAGGTTAAACCTGATCCTGAGATACACGCCTTATGCTGACAGTCCTGATGGAGTGGTTTTGACTTATCTCAATTGTTCTCAAATGCGGGTGCTGAAGAAAACAGTGCTAGAAACCTTGTCAATGTGCTGGTTAGCACTAGCTTACCAAGAACGAGGGAGTTTACCAACAGAGGAATTGCGGTTAGTTGCACTCGGCTGTGTGGATGCTTTGGAGAAACATATTAGCTATCTGAGGGCTGCATTTCGGTTGGACTCTCCAACCGCCCAGAGTTCAACTTTTCCTTCAGTGATGACTCCAGTGCTGTATGCCTCCACGCCACCAACTATTAAGAATATCGTCACGAATGGTGAGAGTAGGGAAGAATCCGTGAATTTCGAGGGCGGCTCGACGAAAAAAAATTTGTATTTAGATAGTCAAGAACTTTTTGGATAAGACGATGCCACGAGCAAAAAAGACGGAACCAATGGATAAGCAAGTTGAGCAATTGAATCTGAGCACGTCACCAGTTTTAAATCAGAAAGTTGAAGCGAAGGAACATCAGGAACATCAAGAATCTGGGGCGGCAACAAGTGCGATTCCTCTAAGTGAACTGGATACAGAAAATGTCTCAAACGAGCATCAGGAACATCAAGAATTTAGAGCGGCAACGAGTGCGATTCCTCTAAGTGAACTGGATGCAGAAAATGGTTCACGAGAAGCTTTTATAAATCCCAAAACATCGACCAAAATTCACCTCATTGATGGCGAGAAGGGGGGAGTTGGTAAGTCGTTGTTTGCCAGAACTTTGATGCAGTATGCTCTAGATAAGCACATGAAGCTAACACTGGTAGATGCTGATCGCACAAATGCCGATGTGAGTGAAATTTACCCGGATGGAGCCATAACCGCCTCATTTAGTGAAGATGAGAAAAAATCTTATGATGCTGACGAGATTTTTAATTTGGCATTAACTCAATCGGTGGTGGTGAATCTCCCGGCGCAGGTTTATCTCCTCGTCAACGAATGGATTTCACGCAACGATGTTCTTGAAGTCGGCGCTCAATATGATGTGCGTCTAGTCAAATGGTTCGTCTGCACTGGGGCATACGACAGTGTGAAGTTATTTATAGAATCACTTGACAAATTTAAGGACACTATTACTCATGTTCTGGTGAAGAACGAGGCGATGTGTGATGAGTGGAAGCGGGTATTAGAGAAGCCAGAATTAAAGAGTGCGATCGCTGAGTATAAAGTCAAGCAAGTTGTTTTTCCTAAACTGTCTTACCGAGAGCGGGATATCCTCTTAGAAGAAAAGCTCACGTTTGGTGCTGCGAAGAATTATACCTCCAAGCTAGGGGTATTGGGAACCCAGCGGGTACATTCATTCTTGAAACAGGCACATGGCGAGTTGGACAAAGTGGGGTTACTGCCATGATGGGGAGTGAATTTGAGCGATCTGGTGAAAAATCAGTAAATAAGAGTCGATTAGATGCTGCACTTGAAGGCTACGGTGATGAATTTAAAGGCAAAGTCTTGGACATCGTTACTAAAACTGGGTTAGAACCTGATGACCCTTTATTCCTCATCCTAGCAGCAACGGGCAGGTTGGAAGTGTTGCTCGAAGATGCCCCGGATACTTTAGGGCAGCTATTTAAGAATTGGAGTCGTGAACTTGCCCGTAATTTAGAGTTAGTCGAATCGGCAACCGTAGAACGGCAGAAGTTAGCAATTTCTAAAGCTGCAGGGGAATTGATTCGTAAGGCTCAGATTTCTGAAGGGCAAAGATTGCTCACTTCCCTGGTTCCTGCTGCTGGCTTACTTTTAGCGATACTGGGTGTCGGGTTGATCATGGGTATGAGCATTCCTCCCTGGTTGGCTGGTGGGTTCGATCCAACGGGACCACGCCACTTGACTTTAAGCCAAGCCGAAACATTGCGTTGGGCTGAGTCGGGGGAAGGGAAGTTTGCCCGTAATCTCATGCAGTGGAATCGGGGGTATTTGGATAATAAAGATTGTGTTAAAGATGTGCAAAGGCTGAAATTAGTGTTGGATTTGGACAATCGACGGGCTAAGTCGGGATTTTGTTTGGTGTGGGTGGTGCCAACCGATAAGCGCGAGTTTGAGAAGTAGAAACGTACAGCCATGAGTTATCCCGTTGTCCTCTACCCAAAGCTGCTGGTTGACTTTATAGCAGATAATCCAATACCACCAACTGTGGAACCAGGGGTAAGCGTAGTCAACGTGCGAACGATACCCCACGAAACCTCCAAAAAAATGATGGATGCTCGTACTGTCAAGCATCAAAATTCTTGGTTTTTCTATCCCTGTATTGTGATGGGATATACCAGTTTGATGGTGTTAAACATTCTAGGGGTTTTTGGAAATTGGGGGTGGATGGTGTTAGGAGGTGGGGCAATTGGGAGTGGGTTCTGGCTTTATCAACTTTTGAAGGCAGATATAAATCGCTTTTTCTCAAATTCTTCAATTAAGAAGAAGAAGAGTGAAAATCCAACTGACATTAAGGGTGAAAAATTATCTGCTCCCCAAGTCGTGAATCGAGTTCCCTTAAAGCAAAGGCAGTTCCTACAACAACGACTAAAAAAGCTCAAACTGACTCTCCACAATCGAGTCAGAAAACCGAACGGTGTGAGTAATGCACCAATTGGCGCATCTGAGGTTGTATTTAAACAAGTTTTGGAGCGGCATTTTCCGGGGCGGGTACAAACTCAACTGAGGTTTCCGATAAACGGGACAGAGTATTCTTATAGCATTGACTTTGCGATTTTATTTGATGAGATTGGACTTGCTATTGATTGTGAAATTGATGAACCTTACGCTTATAATTCAAGAAAGCCGACTCACTGTGTAGATCAGCCCCAAGATTCTCAACGTAATTCTTTCTTTTTGTCGGGCAATTGGATGGTGATTCGGTTTGCAGAAGAACAGGTGGTGCGGTATCCAGAGTCTTGCTGTAAGCAGATTGCTAGTGCGATCGCGTTGATTGGGGTAGAGCAGTATCAAAAGAAATTTCAAGATGTGCTTGCTGTCCCCCGAATGCGGCAATGGACGAAGCGACAGGCTAAGAAGATGGCAAAGTCAAAATACCGTGAGCGGTATCTCGCAGTTAATGGTTTGACTCAAAACGGAGTTATGCGGGGGTTCGTGCAAAATAGGAAACGATGTTAATTTTGTTGCAAATTGGCGTTGCTGTTCCTTCGCGAATTGCATTAGTTACATCGTCTCTCGGAATTTTGAAGCGGACAACTCTTACAAGTTTTGCTACTATGAAATCTACGTAAATACATGTATATCAAGTTATGTTTGCCATGATTGACAATCTTATTGAAGAAATCGTAAGCCACTGCTCATTGCGTCGTCCAGAAGCATTGGATAAAATTTTTGACAACTTACCCAGCAGTGAGTACCAATACATTACCTTAGAATTATTAGAAAAGATTTCGGTATTCCTCCAAAATGATACTGACAGTCTCGCTTGGTTCTGCGGCTACATGGCATCCGAGATCAACTGTAGTGAGGACAGCCATCAACCGAACCTCCAATTACCTCTTTATCAAAAATCCTCATCCTTTCAGGTATGCAGCCATTCATAGACTTTACCCCATACCCCGGTTGCCGTCTCGTCATTGCCAATACTGTGAAGTTTGAAGCCTTACCACAGTCTGTTAAAGCAGTAATACAGAAAGCTTTTGACTTACTAGAACAAAATGATTTGCAGATAGAGCAGATGAATAATGCGTTGCTGCAAGAATTGGTGATGAGTAGGGAGTAGGCTCAAGCTCTTCCCAAGCGCGACAATTTTAGTTTCAACCAAGTGAAGTGACCGTTAGAAGTATACCCCCCAAAGGTAGATTAGGTCACAGACAATGTTACAGAAGATTGGTTTGTGGTAATTCTACTTTTTACGAGGTGTCGGTAATTGTAAGAAGGAGTATCACAAAGTGCGATACGGCTTAAGCTGTTGTTTTTGGCATCGCACACTCTGAGAAAATTTTTCCATAAAATCTCATAATTTATACTACGTGCTATACTAGTTACTTAATTGCAGCGGTAATTCTAACTGCCCTGGAGTTGTGTTAGATCGCCCTCTAGCTCTACTATGTAGGGCAATATGGCATGGACTGCAAAGCGGTATGAGATTGTCTACGCGATTATCCTCGGGTGTAAAATTTGAATGATGTACGGAGAGAGTGAGCATCGGTAAGACAGTAACTATAATTACAGGTTAAAACTTTTATAACTACAACAAAAAAAATCAAGATGGTTGCGCTTGCAAAGCATGAAGAAACAGAAAGTATGATTATTGCCGACATTCATACTTCGGCGGTGGAGATCAGGGACAAGTACCCTGGCAAGCTTGTTTGTTACTTTTGTGACTGTGAACTTTTCCCTGTAAAAGCTGGATTCCGACGGACTTTGTACGGGAACTTAGAAATAGAAGTGTTTCACCGCACGCATTTTAGGCACGCCGCTGGTGGTTCGGAACATTGCCTTAGTTATAGGGGGCAGTCATTGGAACATATACTACCTCTAGAATTTTGGCAAAAAAAATTAGTAACCGCGAGTCGAACACATTTCAAATCACAAATAACGACAGTATATGAGCCATTGCTCAAAACAATTGATATAACTCGGCGACCTGATTTGGGGCTGATATACCGAGGCAACATGATTGGTGGTTGTGAGGTGCAGATGTCCAAAATATCGGAACGCCAAATTTTTGCTCGCAGTAACGATCACTTGGCACTGGGGATGGCTGGCTCATGGTGGGGACTCAATGGCAAGTCTTTTGAAGTAGAGTGCTATTTGAGGCAATACGGCATAGCGTATACCATTCAGTTAGAGCGCTTAACTGAATATCAAGCTGTACATCATCCGATGTTTGGGGATAACTACTTGTATCCTATAGATACTGTTAAAAATCCAAACCTAACTGTATGGCAACCAGGCGAGAGGACTGATACTATTGTGCCAGACGACTTTTATGCACAATTTATCGAGTCTGCCATCAAGGGTGATCGCTCGTTTCCCTGTCATAACAAATACGTTGATCTGCCGCCATTGGAGAAAAAGCGCGTGCAGGGAGAAGGTAAAAAGATTCTAATTGCTTTGAGCGATTTGATGAAGGAAGGCGTTGACCTTAAAGGAGTAGAGCTAAGAGATAGCGACAGCAACTTAATAGGAGTACTGAAAACCATTGTTGATGAAGATGCAGCGGTTGTCTTGACTCCTAAAGGTGAAACTTTACTGCTTTTCAACTGTTTGTATGTGGATAAAAACATTATTGATGAGTGCCTAAAAACTGAGGAGCAGAACCGAAAAGAGCAGGCGATCGCTGCTCACTTGAAGGATTCAATTCGAGAAATTCGGGCTGAATTAATACAGAACTCAGTAGGTATATCTGAGAAAGCAAGCGTTGCCTCAGAAGAAAGACAACTCAAGTTATTTGCACCTTCAAATCTAGATGAACTCAGCAAGCTGTCTACGACTATAAAAAACGTCTTGTCTGCCGGACAGAAACGAATGGTAGGCTCGCTTGACGAATTTCAACAGCCCGAGGTCGGTCATGTAGTAAAAATACTCTCGACAGGTGAGTATGGTACTTTGCAGTGTGTACGCGGATACGGGTCAAGAGCGATCGCAGAGGTAAAGACAAGTGGAGAATTCCTGCGCTGTGTTCCATTTTGTGATGTTGTATAACTGTAGCCAAAGCCGTTAGGACAAGTCAGCGGTAGAGGTCACAAGTATTAAATATTACAAATATTCTGAATATCTGTATTTAGCGAGCGCCTAAATTTTTACCATCCAACTTTTTCGCGTTGCTCCTGATGCGTTTGCCGTGCTCATAATTCAGACTCCCCTTTGTCCTCTCCACTATGTGGGATTGAATCTGGATTTTAGAGACTTTGGACGTTATTGTGTTAAAAACAAGCGCGGTAAAAGATTAGCGTTCGGATTGAGACTGTAGGTTTTTACCTGTCATAGATTGCCAATAAGATTTTTGCTTTTCTGTGAGGTGGTTAATCGTAGCTCTTTGATCCCTTGTCGCTTGGTAAACTACTTGGTGTTCGTCATTGATAATTTGCAATGTGTCGTTTGATGTTGAATAAATAGCGGTGTGTTTACTGCCAACTGGAGCCGTTTGAATAATGGCATTTTGATTATGGGGTAGGGCGCGAATCGCTTTGATGCTGGCGGTGATTAAATTCTGCTCCCATTTTTCACGGATTGTAGTTGGAGTAAGGGTAGGTTCTATGGGTTCATTGGGCGTTGGTGTGATATCAATCAAGGGTTCAGTTTTAATAATTTCGCTCTCTTGCATCGCATCTTTATTTTTTGTCCACTCTTCGGGATACTTGACAGTAGCTGGATCAATAATTAGATGAGCAGTTGTTGCGCTTTCAGATTGGATGGTGGCACTGAATTTAAAGTTTTCTATAGATTGATGAGCCGCTTGCACTTTTTCATTCAGTGCTGCAAACGAATCCTGATCGATGACCCCCAACACTTTACCATTGACTAGGGCAACGGGCGTAGGCGGTTTACGAGAGTCAGAGTTAGATTTGAACCCAATGGAGACGGTGCATGATTCACCTTGAAACGAGCGATCGGCAAAGGCATACTTTTTAATCTGCCCCACCTTTAACTGATTGCCTTTACTCGAAGTGATAATGACTGAGGCGCTGGGAGGAGAAGTGATTGTTGCTACCGCCTCTGTGCCAGTGGGTAGCTGGGGTGATTCACTATTAAACATAGCTAACTTCTTGCCGAATGCTACCACCCAGCGTTGGGGGCGGGTAGGGTCGCGGGGATCGCTATCCAGTTCAATTTTAATGGGGACTTTCTCACCGTACCAGTTGCGTCCATTGTGTTCGCTACTGGCGAGGTGTGTGCCAACCACAGAAAGGTTGGTGAATTGTAATTCCTTCAGTTGTCCAATGATTTCGTCGGGGAAAGCAACAAACGCTACATTGGCTTTCTTACGCCCCTGGCCCTGGTACTTTCGACTTTCTTCAGTGTGGGTAATATTGTGGAGAGCCACAGCCAGTGGAAGTTTTTCGGATTGGGCTGTAGAGTTTCTTACCGTTTCCAGGTATTCACTAGCTTTTGAGAAGGCTGCTTCTATCATACTCTTGCTGATCCCAGGCTCAAAGGTGACTTTTCCTTGTTTGATTGTCATGCCAGCCTTGAGATTATGTTCACGAGCGGAGGCTTCTGAAACAGTACCAATCGGTCTGGGAGAAATACCAGCTTGAGTAATTGGATCTTTAACCAGAACAACAACAAATGACTGTGGTGTTTTCTGGTTTTGTTTGGGGTTGGGTTCTATTCTAATGTCTAAGGTTTGCTGACCCCAAATTGGTGAAGGTTGGTCACTTACATTACTATTAATTAAATTAGTAACTTCGATTTGTCGCCCACTTGTTGCTGACGTAATTATCAGACTTGGCCCTGGTTCTAATTTTCTTTTTTCTTCTAATCTAATGGCTTCTTTAATCAAACCGTTATAAGTATTTTTAATAGTGGTAGCCTGGTCTTTATGAGCTTGGGTAAACTCAACTCCAGGATATAAAGCTTTAAATTGCTCGGTTGGACGGGCGATGAGTTGATTTTCCTCAAAGTGCTGATTAGTCTGCTTTACCATCAAATCAATAGGACCGTGGTTCGTGGTTTTCATTCCCCGATTCAAAAAAGCCTCTGGGTTTTTCTTATCTGTCAACCATCCAACAGAGTTATAATTGCATATTTTCTGGCAGTATTTAAGGATAGATTCATCAGGACGAAGTGCGCTTTTAGGACCATCTACGGCTACCTGTAACTCGTTTGAGAGTTGTCCCACAAGTGAACGCAATAGGTTTCTTACCTCGCTCAATCCTTGTTCTACTTGTTGTGTAGTTAGATTTCCTGGTAGTTTAGCAATGGGAGTTATTTGTTTTAAGATTTCTTCTGGGATTTTAATCTCGCCGTTTTTGTGTTTAGCTGCGATATTACTTAAATGAGCAGATATGCGTCTGAGATACCCGTATTGTTCTTCTTTAGGTATTAGCTGAGTTTCCCATTGCAACGCTACGTTTTTTTGAATTTCGTTGGCAATGAGTCCAATTTTATTTTCCATCGCGCTGACGGCGATTTCTGCAAAAGTTCCTTGATAGGGGACTTTAGCTTTTTTGACTACATCGGGATAGCGGTTGGCAGGTAGATTATATTCCTTGACTTCAGCTGCGAGAGTTGGAAAATTTCTTGAAGAGGCAAATGCTAAGCGATCGCCATCGAAATCAGCCTGCAAGTTATCAGCTGCAGTTTTGGGATGGATGTGTACCGTCCCAGAAAGCTTCATTGCTTCGGGCAGATGCCGATTGGTCAACACAATTACCCCATTTGAGTTGACTAAAGGAGAGCGAGTGACAATGACTTCTTCCCCGTCAGGAATGTATGGAACGCAGATTTCATCTTCTGCAAGCTGCCAACTTGGTTGAGCCAGCCCAGCATCGAATTTTATCGCCCTTCCAGTAGCAATATCCACCCAGGAAGCGCGAACAAATTCTTGTAACTCAGCAATAATTTTAGGGTGTTCCAGTATTTGGAAGTGACCGTCTAAATCAGCTTTAAGCAGGCGATAAACTAACTGATCTTGTTGTTGCTGTTCTTCTGGATTAAGTTCACCGCTTTCCCCCAAGTTGCTGAAAACTGATTCAATTGATAAAGCTAAGTCGCCTTCAAAGTCTAAAATTTCGGACTCCCCGGAATTGACGAGTGCTTTGCGCCGTTCGTAAGTTTCAACGTAAAGCTGAGCAATTTTGTGGGGTTCTGATTGAGTGTCAGCCAAAATCATCGCATCCATAGACAGCCGAGGTAACATATCGGCTTCTACTGCACGAGGGTAATTGACCAGTATTTGCGTGCCAAGGCTATGTTCCCCATACTCAGCCAGAGTTTTGATTCCTAAGCCGACGGTTAAGTTATATTCACCCGGTGCGATCGCCCCTTCTCCTTTCCTACCTTTAAAAGAAGATGTCACTAGCACCATGTCGTAACCAGTTTTGCCGTTATCCCTAATTAACGCTTCTCCTAGTTGCTCGAGTTTAAAAGGAGCTAATGTTCCCTTACCAATGCGGGCTACGGGGTTTTTTTCTTGCTCCTGGATGCCTAATCGAAACTGAAATGGAGTGTTGCTACTACCTGTAAGTTCTTCTGCCAAGTCCAAGCTAATTAAACCTTTGCAGTCACCCACCAAATTTTTTGCTACATCCAGTGGCAGAAAGCCTCCGTTTTCCCCAGTTGCATCGTCTATCACCAAAATGCGTAGGTTATTAAGTTCCTTGAAGTCTCGACAAGGAGTGAACAGCAGCGAACCGTAGGCGGCTGCGTCTGAAGCATTAGGGTAAATGCGCGATCGCACTTGCTCGTCACTGGCAAAATACATTCGTTCCCCTGCGGCGAACTGTAGCGTCTTGCCCTCATGTTCCTCCAAGTCTGGGGCTGTTGTAGATCCAGGATAAACCATGCCGATGGCAAATTCGACATCGGGGTACAAGTATTCAGCCAAGGAATTTTCTATCTTCTCTTCTACCCCAGTATCTTGTTTAAGCTTTGTATCAAAATGTTTGAGGGTTAGAGTCATGGTTTATCTGGAAGTGTGAGCGCATTTATATCCAGATTGGATTACATAATTTGCTGTTGATATCTGCCTTTGTAGGTAAATTTAAAAAAATTGTTTTATTCTTAACATAAGTTAGAATAAGATTGCCGAGTTTTGCAAATCCATGAGTGCCCAAAAACTACCACTATTGACTCGCGAGCAGTCTATGCGCGGTTTGATGCCTGAAGAACTCATGAGTGAGGGGTATATGGAGGCTGATGACTTTTATAACCCAGTGCAAGACGAAGATGACGAGGAAGGTCCAACAATTGCCGAATTATGTAGAAACAGTACTCCTTATGTGGTGACTGGTGAAGAAGAGGAGTTTTAAGATGTGTTTGACTGTGATTAATGTCCGCTTGACAAATCAGCAGTCCTTTTTATTTAAGATTGCAGTTGTGATTGGATGAAGTCATAACCGTGATCAAATCGCGGTATCATCCGACAATTAAATTTGCTCAGTTCATTCACAATATCAGGACTGTCAAAATCTCTTGAGTTACGATTGAGGAAACACGCAACTGTTGGTTGATTGTGACGAAGGTGGGAAATCACTGATGCATAAACAAGAGCATCTTGTGAGCTCAAATCATATGGCTCTTCGTATATTGCGGCTTCAGTAAGAATATCAGCAGTTAGTGGAATTACTTCTGTATTCTTCAAGAGTCGATCTCTATAATGTACAAAGCGTTGACTTTCATCCAAGTTGCTTTGAACCAGTAGATTTGCAATATCTTGGATACTATTGATGCGAGTCGTGTAAGATGCAGTGCGTGCAAGCTGCCGTAACTCAGTGTCAAGTATTTGCTGAATTTCTCTACGACTCTTGGCTTGACGATTCAATTTCTCGTGTGGTTCAGCAAGACTGTACGCAGGAATAGCCAGCTTAATACGCCCAGCTTCACTTAGTTGCAGAATTTGCTCACAGCTGACAAACTGTTCTTGCTGAAAAACGAGTTCCAAAACAAAATTGGTTTCAACGTAGACGTTCACGCAGCAGCCTCGCGACCGAAACTGCCTCCAGCGATAGCAGCATAGAGACCTGAATCAACCAGCGCTCGCTCTGATTCATCCATTTCACCAAGAGGCAGCTCAAAATAAATAATTTTCGATAGCCAAGATGCTACTAATAGTACAAGGCTCTGACTACTTATTTTTTGCCCTGGCGTTATTCCAGCTTTATCAAGATAAGGCTTTAGAATAGGACGCGCATCAACAGCATAAGTTGGTTCACTAATGTCAAGTTGTGCATCTTCATTAGTCCACAGATAAAACTTGTCAGGAAAAACCATGAGGAAGTAAGGGGCTTTTGGGTAGATGCCGTGCGCGAGGATATTGCTTCGCAATTGGGAAGCCCACTGTGCCGAGGCATTAAGTTTACCCTTGACCTGAACGACAAGCACAAGTTGACCGTCTTTGTTGTAAATTGCTAAATCCCAGCCAGTGTCCCGTTGAGCAAACATGATCAAAGATTTTTTCGCTCTTATTTACTACTTACTATTGTGACGCAAAACGAGATATTCGTCCCTAAACTCCATGCGGATCTTGGACACAAAAGAGCAGGTTGCTCGTGACTCATAGCTGCCTTTCTTCGGTCAGATGATGTTGAATATTAGGCAAATAAGTAGAACTATAACGCTGTGCCCTATAGCTTAGGCGCGTTATAGTTCCAATCGTGATTTCTAGAAGATTTCACCCGCAGATACAATTGCCTTACAGTCGCCGTTGACATTATTGAGCGACAAATTAAGCTCAGAGATTTGATGCTGCAAGTTTTGCAGTTTCAATTGCTGGGACTGTATTTCTAGCTTTTGTAGTTCTGATATCAGCGTTTCCAGCACTGGCAAATTATCTGGGTGGAATTGAATGGCGATTGACTCGCCGCAACCACTCAGGTACAGGGTTGTTGTGCCCAAGTCATCATTGGTGAAACAACTGAGATAGCTGCTTGGGGTAATTGTGATGTTTGTGTTTCTATTGATATTCATTTCTTGCTCCGTTGTGATTTAGACTGTTTTATGTATCGAAAGCGAACATGCGCGCGGAGTATTTCTGCGATCTGCGCTAACGCTATCGCACTCAGTTTAGTAGCGGTCAGAATACAGGTAAGCATCGTGGTAATACTGACGTTCTTGCTCCCAAGATGCCTCGGCCTCGGCTAAGGCAATAGCTTCGGCTGATTCAGGTCGTTGGATGGCAGCAAGCCATTGTTGTTCCAGCAGATCAAACCAACTGGATAATTCAGCTTTTTGGAGCGGGGTCAATGTGGGATTGCTCATGATAAGATTTCCTCATACATCACCCCAAAAGGCGCGCGAGCGCTCTTAGGCTCATTAAAGAAAGTGTTTCTCATGCTACCTACTGTGATACAACTAGGGGTAGCAACTGCATTGCAACTGAGTAAGAAAGAATAAGCTGCAATAAGGCAGACAATAAATGGAGAGTTACGCCCAATGCCTTCCCAATAGCTGTTCCTCGCTCCCACAGTATGCTCACAACTTTCCAGCCAAGCCACACCGCCACGAAGGGCGATCGCCTCGATTAACTTGGAATGCTGTTGTAGTTTAGCTATGATGATATCCGTCATCAATTGCAATCGTTCGTCTCCTTCTTCAGTACGTCTTTTGAGTGCCTGATAGGCAGCCTCTGCATCAGGATATTTAATCCTCTCAAATTCAAGCGCGTAATCACACTTAATCCGCCCTTTGCGTCGGGACAAAACTGTGGGATTCGTGAGGGCAGCACCAAGGGAATCAGCACTGCCTGAGTAGATATTAATGGGTGGTTTCATAACGCAAAATTGCAAATATTTCACCACCTTTTAAAGCGTGAGCTTATTATTTAGGTTTGAATTTCAAGTTGTTGTTTTTGTTATTAATAAGCTGATTTTATTTAGTAAAAATTATTAATAATGGTGATCAAACACGAGCTTAGCTTGGAAAAAAATTATCTAGATCCTGCGTAAACAGGAACTAGATAACGCGATTAATACTCGGCAGTGTTTGGAAGTTCTACAACGTTGTTCTGTTGCTCTTGACGAGCTTTGCGCCGCGCCCAAGAACGGTCGTTGATTTCCTGTAAATCTTGCAGGGACTTACCGAACTTGCGCCCTGCATATTCCAACAA
>JAQYWP010000835.1 GCA_029379285.1 Rhizonema sp. PD38 | reverse complement strand
TGAGCAACTAAATTAATCCCTATCTTGCTCTTTCTGACTTTTTCAGCAGACCCTAACTAAAGTTAGAGAGCTTCAAGAAACCCAGTTTCGCTTACAGCTTGAAAAGCGGGTACAAGAGATATTTAGAGAAATTTCATTTACCCCCTATCTTCCCAAAATTAGTGAAAAATATGAACTTATGCTGGTGGAAAATACTTCTGGTTTAGAAATGCCAGTGGCAGCTTCTACGGGAGAAAATCAAATTCTCAGTTTGTCTTTTATCGCCAGTATTATCGATAAATTACGGGAGTGGAGTGAAAAAAGAAAAGTACTCTTGGTTCCTGATACTAGCAATTTTCCAATTGTCATGGATTCTCCCTTTAGGAGCTTGGATGAAATTTCGCGACGGCAAATTGCTAAGATAATTCCTCAAATGGCCAATCAGTTGACTGTGTTAGTCACTAAAACCCAGTGGCGCGGTAAAGTCGAAGAAGAAATGACAAAAAGAATTGGTAGGGAATACGTGCTGACTTACTATTCTTCCAAGCCTGATTGCGAACAGGATGATATTATCTTGGGCGGGGAACGCTATCCTTTGATTAAGCAAAGTCCAAATGAGTATGAGTATACGGAGATTATGGCAGTGAACCGCGAGGGTTAAAATTTTTCAATTTCTCCCAATAAGTAAAAGCGTTCAGAAGATTTTCACTCGTGAACGCTTTGCGTGAGTTTTTAAGTAATCATTGAGAAAAAGATTATATCAACGAAATAGCACCCTGAGAATCTGGCGAACTGCTATACAAATGATAGCTTTTATGCCAGTATACCATCACTCTTGCTAAGTTGGCTGCCTTTATATTGAATGCTTTGTCGAATAGCCAAAACTTCGTCAGGACTTACAAAAAAATCGCTCTTATTGCTTAATTTATTGAACCGCCTTGTCCTGACGGACACGCGCTTACTCCTTCAGAGAAGCAAGCGTGACAAGCAGCGTCTCGTTCTTATATTAGTACGTGCACAAGTCCTCGTAAACGAACCACAAACTTTGTAAGACAGAGAACGCAGATGTAAGACAAGTAGCTGAGTCTGTTCCATAGACATCGCCTAAAGCTTCGAGTTAAGATTGTTACAAATTATATATAAGTAGAATGGCTGAGACTGGTAGAATTAGGGTTGCTAAGGATAAGGCCGAGTTAGTAAAGGCTTTAACTTCAATCGAAGGTGCAACAGGTCCTTTTCAAACCTATGCTGATGTAGTTGTGTTTGCTGCTTCTTTGGGAGCAAAGCATAAGAAGCGTGTTCCTCTAGGAGAGATATCTAAAAAAGAACCATCTCCAATCGGACAAGAAGTTTTTGTTTCTAGAGGATACGATTTAGTTATTAAATTACTGGGAATTACTGCAACTCAAGATATCAAAATTCTTTCTTCTAATGAAGAGAACTCTGAAAATGAACGGCTGCGGATTTTTGAAGAATTTGCTAATGGTGGACTGGAAATTTTGCAAAATGAGCTAATAGGAGCGGTAGATTACTCAGAGAGAGTTTTGTTGGTTTTAAGTTCGGAAAAATTAGAGCAAGGTTCACCTGACGAGGAATTCGATTTAAGCAGATTCATTTCTTGAAAACAGTGAGTGGGAAAGTAGGGAATAGGAAGATAAATTTTAAATTTTGAATGGTCGGTTTATTTCCATTGTCCCTTGTATTAGCACATATGCTTCAAACTAACAACAAAACTTAAGTCATCTTCAAAAACTTTTAAAGATGGAAGCTATAACTGTATTTTTTTCTAAAAAAATAACTATTGTAAAAGCGCCTCCCTAATTAAGGTGGCGCTATTTTTTTAATTAAATTCAGGGTAAAAAATAACTGTAAGACAACCCTGAGGTCTATCATTATTTATTGACTACAATTTCAATTTCAATTTCTATACAGTGCCTCTACGGGTCATTAAGTTCCATAAGAATATAGCAACAATAGCGCCTAAAATAGCTACTGCTATTCCACCAATACTGAAAGCGGGAGCAGTCAAAACTAAACTACCTGTGGTAAAGAACATACCTAAACTACCACCGATAAAAGCACCAACAATTCCTAGCACCATTGTAGCTAAAAGTCCACCACCTTGATAACCGGGATAAATAGCTTTTGCAATTGCACCTGCAATCAAACCTAAAACAACCCAAGCAACAATATTCATTGTTCTAATTCCTTTTCTTGAAATATCTTTCTTTTCTGCGATGAATATAGAATAACAACGGTAGATCTAATTCTCTCTCTATCAAGCGAAATAAATGTATCCAAGACTGTAGGTAGAGTTAAGTATGAGTACAAGGATATATTTTATCTGTCTTCTAATCGACGGGTCTTTCTTGAAGAATAGCTGAGTTGAGATTAGTCAAAACTACCAAGCAATATTGCCACTCAGTTTGATATTCGACTAAGTGACTTTTTTCAAACGGGTGATCGGGTAATGAGGAAAAATTGATTCTCTAGTTCGCATATTAACTAGCAAATACATGCATCTTTATGCTAAATAGTTACGGAATATGTAAAGAATTGTAAAGTTTTTTAGGAGGTTTGTAATTTTGCTTTGGTAATAAAATCAAAATATAAATGAGGAATTCTTATTATTAAGATTTGTATACATAGTTTCTATCTGTGTAATATTCTAAATAAAGTTTTCTGACCTACAAAAGAAATTATGAAGACAAGTAATACAATTAAACTCGACCAATTTTTGAAGTTTGTCGGTATCACGCAGACAGGTGGTCAAGCCAAGTTAATGATTCAAGCAGGCGATGTAAAAGTTAATGATACACTTGAAATTAGACGAGGACGACAATTGGTCTCGGGAGATCGAGTCACGGTGGGAGAACAAACTTTTGAGGTAGATTTGAACTCTTGATTCTATGACATTGTGCCTGTTTTTTACAGACACTGGAGATAAAGGCAAATTTATCCACCTGCTTAGTTGAATAATTTTTATATTTCTTCATATTGTCAGTAAAGTTGAAAAAAAAGCTTTGAGATGAACACGAGACTCCAGTAAAGAAACTTAAGCGCGTGAATCATGGGCGTTGTTGGGTGTAATTCGAGCAAAGTCTACGTTTGAGTGTATAGAGGAGATGCCCTTGGTAACGGCGCACATCCGTATTGCACTGGGATAGAAAAAACACGGGTTTTGCGACGCTCGCTATGTTTTTATGAACTAGTTGATGTTTGAGGAAGTTAAAAATCGTTGTTTAGTTATTTTGATTTTCTTACAGGTAGTCACTTCAATGATGGCAAAACCTCTCGCCATAAATTTGATGGTTGGTCATTAGAGGGACGAGATCCGAGGGTGATTCAATCTTTGATGCCAATAGGGCAGTGGCTCTACCACAACTACTTCCGAGTCACAACTGATGGCTGGCATCACGTACCAACTGATGGTGCTATGTTGATGGTAGGTTCTCATAATGGCGGTTTGCTGGCACCGGATACGTTGATGTTCATGTATGACTGGTTTCAACACTTTGGTCCAGAACGCTTGACTTACGGACTAATGCATCCAAATGTCTGGATGGTTCCTTTCTACTCTCGCTTAACAGTGCAATTAGGAGCACTCAGAGCTGAACCCAAAATGGCAATTGCTGCTCTTCAACGAGGTGCTGCGGTACTAGTCTATCCTGGGGGAGCTGAAGATTTGTGGCGACCTCACAGTATGCGTCATCAAATTTACTTTGCAGGTCGTAAAGGGTTCATCAAACTAGCATTACGCGAAGGCGTACCGATTGTGCCAGCAATTTCAAAAGGCGCTCACGATACTCTAATTATTCTAGCTGACTTCTACAAGCAGTTACGGCAACTGCATGAGTGGGGTATGCCCTGGTTGTTCGGCTTCGATCCTATGGTGTTTCCCATTTATTTGGGACTACCTTGGGGGTTGGCAATCGGACCTTTGCCTAATATTCCTCTACCTGTACCAATTCACACACGTATTTGCACGCCTATTGTGTTTGAACGTTATGGTCGTGCTGCCGCAAGCGATCGCGACTATGTAGACGCTTGTTATGAAAAGGTCTGCAACCAAATGCAAACAGAACTCGACCGTTTAGTTATAGGTCTAAGTGGCATTGAGTCCTGATGATAGCTATTTGCCAATACTAGGCAGTCTATTACACAGTACTTACGCACAATTGACCCGAAACCTGATTTCTGCGTAGATATACAGACAATACTTGCGCTCGCCACCTGAGCGAGCAGTTTCTATCATATCCGTTGAATTGCTTATAATAACTGGAGTTTGGACTAAAAGCTCAGGCTCAGAAAAAAGTACTTAGAGAATTAAAGA
>JAQYWP010000834.1 GCA_029379285.1 Rhizonema sp. PD38 | reverse complement strand
ATATTGTTATAGGATTTCATTCACCCTATAAAAGGCAATTTACAGATTTTGCTGTGGGTTAGTGATTAGTAGAGCCATTTTATCCACACCTTGAATTCAAGTTTTGAGCAAAACCTACGCAGTATTGCTTAGGGGCTTGCCTGTAGCATAGCCATGTGTAATTGGTTCATTCTGGTATAAATCGCAATCTTGATCATGAATCAAAATACGAAAAAACCGATTGTGACAGTGGGGGGTGCAGAATGTGGGTTATAAATCCAAAATCGTATCACTCTGGTAGTTTCTCTAACACCTCCCTTGCACTTGCAGCCCAATAATCATCCTTATACTCAACATATATCTCCAATGCCTTGTGTAAATTAGTCCTCGCTTCCGCGTAGTTTTCCTGTGCTTCAGCAAGCAATCCTAAACAGTGGTAAGTTTTCGCACTGCCATAGCGATCGCTAAATTCGATGTAGATTTCCAAAACGAGTTGATAATTGCGCCTTGCCTCCTCAAATTCCCGCATTTCTTGGGCTACCATTCCCAACTGGTGGTAAGTTTTCGCACTGCCATAGCGATCGCTAAATTCGATGTAGATTTCCAAAACGAGTTGATAATTGCGCCTTGCCTCCTCAAATTCCCGCATTTCTTGGGCTACCATTCCCAAATTGTGGTATATACCCGCACTCCAACGTTGCTTAGTCCTTTCTTCTAACGCACTCAACCGTTGATATAATTCTAGAGTCTTCTGATATGACTGTTTTGCTAGTTGATATTGCTTAGTATCCAAGTAATTATTAGCAAGTCTATGTAAAGCAAACCCTACCTGATCACCTAGTGTACTTTCCAAAAATGCAGGTGGATATTGCTCTAATGCTTTATTGACTGATTCAGATAATTCCAAGTTTCTTTGTGGATCATTAATCAAACGAAAATATTGATTTAAACAGAAATATATGCTAATATCTTGTTGCTTAGATAAACAAATTTGCAAAGCTTTGTAGAGATTCTCATATTCTTTTTCGCCTAAAAATATACCTGATTGCCTCTCTTGGGTATCTTTGGAATCGATTAATCCTGTATAGTAATCTGCTAAACGTAGATAGTGATTTTTAAATCCCTCGAAAAAAGCTTCACGGGTAGCCTCATCAACAGCTTCTAACTTAGTCTTTAAAAAGTAGGGAAAAACAGGTTGAATCGTCAGTAGGGTAGAAAAATCTGGGTGAATTGGTGAAAGCAACCCCCAGTTAATTGCTTCTTGAATTGCCTCATCAAACTTGTCGAAAGCATAATTCTTAAAAGGCTCCAACTTTTGCAGTTCCTCAGCGTAATCAGGAATTGTATCCCGCCTAATAAACCCACTAAAAGGAGCTAAACACAACAACAATTTTTGTGCATCTGGTGAAAGATTACTATGAGAATACTCGACACATTTGAGAATACTTTTTGTCTTATCACCACTTCCTGTATCTAAGTTCACATCCCCTAGCTCCAATCCTGCCAAAATTTTCTTAGGCGATTGCTTTTTCAAATTCGCTAAGGTGACTTCCATTGCTAAAGGATACCCATCCAACAACTGCATCAATCGAAGAAAATCCTGGTCTTGACGGATAGCCAGAATGCGATTAACTTGGACATTACGTTGTAAAATTTTCTCGGCTAAATCAGAACGTGCTTCTTTATCTAAGCCTTGCAATTGATAGATATTAGTTTGAAATGTTTGGTCTTGCAGCCACTCTTTACCACTGCGTGAACCCACAATGACAAGGGTTTTTCCCCCGACTAAACGTTCTAGAAAATCTTTGATTTCCTGGCATTTCGGTTTGGAGAGAGTATTTTTTATCGCCAGTTTTTGCCCAGTCACCGACTCAAAATTATCCAAAATGAGTGCGTAGGGTTTTGCTCGCAGGGTAATAACTAACCCTTCCACTTGTGCCTGTGGCGGCATAGCTTGAAACTGTGCTAGCTCAAATTGTTTATACACCTGTTTGGCAATGTCAAACACAATTTGTGCTCTTGTCCATGCCTTTTGATCATAACCGAAATAAAACACCTGTTCGACAAAATGCGTTGTTTGCCACCATTCCCGCAGATAATTCAGTAAGGTGGTTTTGCCTGTTCCTCCCATCCCTTGCAACAGCAAAATATTGTGCCGCAGTAATGATTTTTCAACTTTGAGAATATCCAAATCCCGTCCGACAAAACCGTATTGCGGCTCTTGAAAACGATACCGTTGGCTACGCTCAAGAAGATATTGCTGTTTTTCCTCTGGCGTAAACTCCCGCAAATTCAGCGTCACCTTCTGATTGCTGTAAACCACTGGGAGTAACCAATCTTCTAAATCAATTGTCTTGTGGAAATAAGCTTTACGTTCCTTTTGCATGAACAGTTCCCGCCTGCCCAACCGTATCGCCTCGGTGATATCCTTTTGATTAAACAGATGAGTATAAACTTGCTCCATCATCAATTTGGCAGCAGAGACAGTAACGGAATACCCCATCCCCACCACCATCTGCATCCCTGCTGTCATTAAGCGACTTGCGAGACTGGTTTCACGGTAGTCGGTATCTTCTTCTTTTCCACCCTCTTCTAACTTTTGACTTTTGACTTTTGACTTTTGACTTCCCCGAAGGGGCTGTTTCCCTGACTGACAAGCATTGAGGATACACACGGGAATTCCCTTGCCTGTGAGTAATGCTGCTAACTCCGACGCCTCTACCAAATCAACTTTGCCCTGAGTCTCTCCTTCAAAAGCTAAAAACGCCCTCACGCCCTCAAATTTCTGTAAATCACCTCTTCCATAACGCCCCTTGTAAAAATAGCGATTCGGGTTGCTGGGTTTAAGCACTTGCTCATAAGCCATCATTGCGCCATGACAATCGAAGTGAATGATGTGGTAATATCCCGCCCCTTTCTCGTCCAAATGCTTAGATAACGCTTCGTATGTACCGGGGCGCAGTAACTCCACATTCACCCGTAACTGAGTGTTCTCGATCAACTCCATCAATGGTCGGGAAATGGTACGATAGCCTACATCCTTTTCTTCATCTGGTCGTGCTATCACTACCAGCAAATTAATTATCGCAGAGGTTTGTATGTACACCGAAACAGATGCTGCCTTGATACTCTTGCGTACCATCACACAGTCTACCGCTAAAGGTCGTGGTAAAGAAGGATCGCGCATTGCTTCCCAGTGTAAAGCATGAAATTCTGGGGTTTTGCTGACAATTTCAATTTGTACCTGACTCAGGTTATTTCGCAACTTATCGTATTCGCTGTAAGCTTTGTGTGCTTGAAAGACTTGCTCAAACAGCCGTTCCCCATAAGTTTTGACACTAGTCACTGCCTCTTCCGCCTTGACGGTACCTAACATCGGATAAACTAGCCATTCTTCATAATACCACTCCAGTCGCTTTTCCTCTTGTGGGGTGAAGGGATCAGTGATTGTAATCTGGTACTCTCCCGCCTCAAACTTCAGAGTTGCTTGAAATCCGGTATCCGTTTTCCCTTCTTCCCGAATGGTAATGACTGGCATAGGATGACGGTTTTAGATGAAGAATTGGTGTTTAAAGACTACACACAAAGATTCTGTGTTTCCGGAATAATCATATTGTACCCCACCCCCAACTCCTCCCCGCTTGCGGGGAGGGGAGCTTTGGCGTCAGCCACAAGCGGGGTGGGGTTCTTTTATTATGGGTGATTTGACGGACATGATCTGATTTGTGAAAATCGTAACCCACCCACGCGCCCCCGCGCATTGTCACACAACGAATTTTGAACGATTGAAGATTTGAGGTTGGCGTAGACGCAAGGGATGTGAAACAATCAAACTACGATAAAACCTTGATAATAGAAGATGAAGCAACAACCGAACCCGACAGTAGAGCAAATGACTGAAATGTTTAGGATTTGTACTTCGTTAACTAATATGTTTATATCAATTCACTTGATTCGCGTAGACGAGCGAAGTGGGGATTTAATCATTGTTGCTGGTGAAGAGATCCAGGCGGCGATTAACAAACAAGGAGAGGTTGACTACAGTGACTAAAACAGATTTTGACCAAATGACAATTAAGCAACTGCGTGAGTACGTGTTGCAACATCGTAATGATAATGATGCGCTTTATGCATTAGGACAGCGTATCCATAAAGAGGGGAAACGGCTGAACTCAATTGATGAACTTGAACAGAGTATCCAACACAAACGTGCCTCTGGTGTAGAACCATAACAGATTGCTGATTGCTCTTTAAAATATGACCGAGAGGTTAAATTACCACTTTAGGCTCTTAGTGGGTATTTTACCTTCTTTTGAAAAAGAATATATTAATAG
>JAQYWP010000833.1 GCA_029379285.1 Rhizonema sp. PD38 | reverse complement strand
TGAATACGGAGTCATAAAATCGAAAAATTCAATGGACAGATTCAGTTTATTATTGCATGTCCGATTTCTGGATCTTATTTAATCCTCATTCCTAACTTCTCTATAAATTTTACTATAATCTTCCTCCTCATACTGAATTTGATAAATGTGATCTCTTTCAGTTGCTACCCCAATCATAATTTTCTTGATCTGTTCTATCTTAGTTATCAGTTCTTCTAATTGTGGTTTCTCCAATTCATGAACTAATGCTTCCGGTGAACTTACTTTGACATGGTGCTGGCACCAAGCAATATCAATTTGATTTAAAATGCTTGTGTATAGGTCATGAATAAATCCTGCCCGTGAAGCACGTCCATCTAACTTAGATAATTTCTGGTAGTACAACTCCCAAAGAGACTCAAACTTATTTGGATTTTCGATCTTGTATCCCTCATCTTGAAGGTCTACTATCTGGGATGCGACTTCCTGGTAAAGTTTCGTGTAGTCTTCCTCCTTATCCTGAATCTTTACTCCAGTCGCCACATCTATCATGATTGATTGCAACTCTTTAATATTTGTTGAAAGCTCTTCCACTAGTTCTGGTTCCATAAGCACGCATTCCTATATTCTGCTAGCGTCATCTTCAAAAGCTACACCAGCACTGCTGTCTATTCCTGATTACGGAGATGTTCTATCAGATCAACGAGTCGTTTGATTTGAGCTTTTCTGTCGCGAAACCACTCACTAGACCAAATTCTGTGAATGCGCCAGCCAAGATCTTGTAAAACTTTTTGCCGAAGGCGATCGCGATCGCGTGCCGTGGAATATTTTTCATAGATCGTCCCATCACACACAATACCCAATAAAAACTCCTCTGTTTCTGTCCGTCGGTTATCCACCACGGCTAAGTCAATAGGATAAGCCGAATGACCTACTCTTTTCTTTACTGTGTATCCCCTCTCCGTCAGAGCTTGATACACATCTTCTTCAAAAAGTAAATCTGAGGATACATCATCTAGCTTGTCAGGCAATTTTTCACCACAACTTTGAGCATAAGCAAAATAATCCCTCAAAAATGCCACCTCTTCAAGTTTTCCTTCTGGTTGAAAATGCTCTGCTTTAATCGAAGCTACTAACACGAACTTATACAATGCACGAGTTATCGCCACATTCAGGCGTCGCCTTCCTCCCTGTTTAGTTAGAGGACCGAAGAAGTGATACAGTCGTTCTCGGTCGTTTTCATAAAACCCATATCCAAAGCTGAGAAAAATAACATCTCGCTGATCGCCTTGAACTAGTTCCAGTGGTTTAATGAAAAACTTCTCTGAGTTCTCCTGACAAAATTCTTCTATTTCTGAATGCTTAACAATAAGTTGATTGAGTTGTTCGCGGATGGCATCTGATTGTTGCTTGTTTAAGGCAATGATTCCCAGTGATTGAGCGGAGTTTTGCTGAAAATGCTGTAGTGTTAACTGTGCCACTTCTTTTGCTTCAACGATGTTATATCGTTGCTGCTGACCTGGAGCATATATTCCGTCTTTAACATAACGGAAATGCACGCCTCGACTAGCATCTTTTAATGGATTGGGGAAAGTTAGGAGTTCAGAATTGTAGAATTTCTGATTTGAGAAAGCAATGAGGCTCTCGTCTTTACTGCGATAGTGCCACCTTAAGGTATGGGATGGCAAGAAAGCCAAACACTCGTTAAGCAAACTATCATAGGCTTCTTGCTCCTCTTCATCCTCGTCAGAAGCAATACTTTTAAAAAAAGAGGTTGGCGGGAGTTGTTTATCGTCACCAACAACAATGACTTGCTCTGCCCTCATGATTGAAGGTACTGCGTCCTCAGTACGGACTTGCGACGCTTCATCAAAGATGATGACGTCGAACTTAACTGCATCTAGATCTACATACTGACTAACTGCCAAAGGACTCATGAGCCAACAAGGCTTGAGGGTAGTCACGAGTTCAGCAGCTTGTTTGATAAACGCGCGAATTTTTTGATGTCCCTTTTTCTTCGCGCGTTCTTTTGTGAGTAATTGTATTTGCTGCTTTGCTTTCGGTTGTATGAACCATTCTTGCCACCGTTCAGCATGAAGTTGTTGAAGACGTTTGATTGTCTCTTGGTACTGTTGAGCATCCAGTTGGGAAAACTCGTCTATTTTATCCTCATGGGAATTTTGGCGGAAGTGTTGTAGTTGAGGATTATCTGAAAGTATGTGTGTCAACCAGTTATCATAAACGCCCTTCTGTAATACTAAGAACCAGAATTTCTCTAGGATGTTAGACTCCCGCAGTTTAAACAAGAATTCTTTAGCTCCAATATCTTCGAGTTTCCGCACTTGTTCTTGGCAGTATAACGATTGCTGAAATAAATCCAAGTCAGCTTTGGCAGTCTCAAGGAATTTTTTCACTTCATGTAAGACTGTTTTTTCCAACGTCCCTGATGCTGTTCTCCGATCTTGTGGAAAGTGTTGTTGTAGGAAATTAAACCCTTGTATAATCAGGGTTTGAGAAGTTTTTAAATCTTCTTGTAGCGTTCTTAGTTCATAGAAACTTTGATATGAGGATATGACTGCTGCTATTCCTTTGAAAGGAAGTTGAGGTCGATACTGTTGTAGCTCTTCTAACCAATTCAGCGCCTGTTCAATGCCATCTAAGTTCGGCATTTCTGTATCAAATAGCAAATCAAAACTGACACGGGCAGGATGTGCTGGCTCTGCCAATTTATTCAAAAGATTTTTTTGTTCAATAACATTTTCGATATCTGCAATTAATTCTTGATCGGAAACTCGATGTTTTACTTGCCGGACGCCAAGGAGGCGTTTGCGGTTATTCCGGTACTGAGGTCGCAACCAGCGAAAAAATCCTCTGTACCTGCGGTGGCTTTCCCTAAGTTTCCTCAGTTCTGGTAAACTCCAAGTGAAAAACTCAGAGGTGTATTTATCATTCAAAGTAGAACTAATATTTTGGAGATTGCTGATATCTGAACTAAGGTCAATAAATATTTGCCGCAAAGCATTGACATCATCGTTTACCAAAGGCCACTCTCTTGGAACAAGAGGAACTGTGAGAACATGAGCTATTGCTGGTTGAAGCTTGTCTAATTCTGTAGCGGTGTTGGATAGTTGCTGTATGCCAAATAACTCCTGCAAGTCAGTTGTAATTCTTTGGGCGAGTTGAACTCCCCGATTTAGGTTTTCGATATTCTGACGTAAGTCTATGCCAACATCAGATGACCACGACTGCACCGGACTACTAGACCATAAGGTTGTCTCGGTTCCCCGAAAAAGTTTTTCAAATTTCCCAAGTTCTTCCAGTAAATTTTGAGCTTTGAATAAGCGCTCTTCCGACCAATCTTGAATCTTAGAAAGATGAAATTCGAGAGTGGGAACTTTTTCGCGTTCGAGTTTGAGTAGTTCGCCGTATAGGTCGTAAGCTGATTTATTTAATGGTGGCTGATTCCCGTGTAGACTGTCTACATGTTGATTGAGGGTTTGCCTACGATCAGACAGTTGTTGAAAAAATATGTTTCTGTTTTCCGACTGTGACTTTTGACGTTGTTCCAGCCGAGACATCGTTTGGTTGAGTTCTTCAAGCAATTGCTTAGTATTAGTTGTACCTTGATGGTGTAGATTGAGGCAGACATCATCAAGACTACATTCCTCAAATTTTCTAGAGACAACTTCTAGGGCTGTTTGCTTCTCGGCAACTAGTAGCACTTTTTTATGTTTGCCAATCAACTCTGCCATGATGTTAGCAATAGTCTGGCTTTTGCCTGTCCCTGGAGGTCCTTGAACTACACAGCTAAGCCCAGTCTTTGCTGCTTCGATCACCACTTGTTGACTAGAGTCAGCATCACATATCTGATATACAGATGATAGAGGGATTTGATCTAGTTCTTTTTCTTTAATAAGGTTAGGTGAATTGAAATTATCGTGGATTTTTTTGAGAGCAAGCCCTTGCAGAATTTGGTGATCAGCAATCCTCTCTTCATTTTGTTGCAGATCTTGGATCATGACAGCCTTTGTCTCTTGGAACAAAGTGATATGGGCAGTCTCTTCCACTTGCCAATCGGGCTTGTGAGCGATCGCATTACGAATCACATCTATAAATTTCTCATAGCCCCATTCCTGAACGTTATCACTTTCTGGCAAAATGATATTGTATTCATCTTTTAACTTATTTACTAAAAGAAAGTTTAAGGATATTTCTTTATCAATCGAATTAATTGTATATTCCTGCTGTTTCTTCCCTTTCTTTTGCAAATCAATTGGGATTAGTAAAAGAGGAGATGTCAACTTTTCTTTAGGCTTTTCTGCATCGAACCATGTTAG
>JAQYWP010000832.1 GCA_029379285.1 Rhizonema sp. PD38 | reverse complement strand
GACAATGGTTATAGTCTTGCACGGGTGACATCGATTAAACCTAATTCTGAGGGAATCTTGACTTTAAATGTGGCAGAAGGTGTCGTCAGTGATGTCAAGTTTCGCTTTGTCAACGATCAAGGAAAGACAGTTGATGACAAAGGTAACCCAGTAAAAGGACGCAGTAAGACAGATTTCTTACGACAGCAACTGAAGCTTAAGCCAGGTGAAATCTTTCAAGATAAAATAGCACAACAAGACGTACAGCAACTTTCCCGCTTGGGTTTATTTGAAAAAGTCACAGTTGCTTTTGAAGGCGATGCAAACAAGGTTGGTGTTGTCTACCAACTCAAGGAAATAGGGGCAAAATCTATCAATTTGGGTGGTAATTACACTGCCGATCAGGGTATTGTCGGCACTTTAACTTACCGGGATCAGAATTTTGGCGGCGTTAACAAGACTCTCAGTGCGAATGTCCAGGTAGGGTTAAGTGACTTGCAGTTTGATACCAGCTTTACCAGTCCCTATAGGGCAAGTAACCCGGATAGCCTTGGCTACAGTTTGAATGCTTTTCGACATCGGGAGCTTTCAGAAACTTTTGATGATAAAATCACCCTGGCTAATGGCGATCGCGTTCGGGAAGGTAGAATTGGTGGTAGTTTCAGCTTGCAGAAACCAATTGATGGCTGGGATACATCCTTAGGACTCAACTACACTCAGGTGAGTCTGGTAGATCGCCAAGGTAAAGTGACTCCCACTGATGCAAAGGGGAATCCCCTATCTTACAGCGGTACTGGCATCGACGACTTGACGACCATATCTTTTACTGCCACCAAAGATCACCGCGATAATCCCTTAAATCCAACTCAAGGTTCAATCTTGAGTCTCAGTACAGAACAGTCAGTTCCTATCGGACAAGGTAACATTTCGATGAATCGCCTACGAGCGAATTACAGTCAGTATCAGCCAGTGAAGTTATTTGAGAGTAAAGATCCGCAAGTCTTTGCCCTTAATGTCCAAGCTGGAGCAATCCTTGGCGATTTACCACCTTATGATACTTTTAATTTAGGTGGTCTGAATTCAGTACGCGGTTACGGTTCTGGTGATGTTGGCAGTGGCCGCACTTATGTGTTGGCTTCAGCAGAATATCGCTTCCCCATAATCAAAACACTGGGTGGTGTTCTGTTTGCCGACTTAGGTTCGGACTTAGGTTCTGGCGATACTGTTTTGGGAGATCCTGCAGGCGTGCGTGGGAAACCAGGGACGGGTTTTGGATATGGGGCAGGTATACGATTCAAGTCACCATTTGGTTTACTCCGTGCTGACTATGGTATTAACGATCAAGGAGAAAGCCAATTGCAATTTGGCATCGGTCAACGCTTTTGATTTTAGCGGAGCGGATTTTCAATGGTTAAGAAGTTTGGAGATAACTGACACTCGCACTCCATTTCAATTGGTACAGGCTTCAAACTGGTGATCAGGATGTTGAAACCAGGTGATCAATTCCAATTGCGTAACTTTCTGCAGCACTGCTGATTTCACCCCAATACCTGAAGGGTTCTCCATCAAATACTTATGCCAGAAGAGTCTCAGCTTTTTTTGGGACTTCAATCCTATATTTTTAGTCCGAGTGCTTTATCAAAAATTTTATCGTCAAATATATAGTCCAATACGGTTCAGTTAAGGCTATGCAGTGTTTGAAATAACAAACACAGGAGGATTGGTTATTGTTCCAGTACCTCTGTGTGTAACTTTTTCCCTTGCGAAATTTTGATACAGGCTTTTTCACAACTCTTGGGTTATTTCTATGAACCCTTTCAGGTAGAAGTTGGTCAAGAATCTCTACAGTTAACCAAGTCAAAAAAAGGGAAGTTCTTGTGGTTGTAGACGCTGGAATTTGGGAAGGGCACGACGAACAACTCGTAATGTTCCTGTACACTGTGGACGTAAGGGTGAAACATCTGCGCTGCAAGCAGCTTGAAAAATTAACAACCGGATAGCCCAATGCCCTAATAGCAACCCATAAACTTCTTGCACCACCTCACGTGGTTTTTGAGAACGAATATGAGTTTTTCGCGCCTTATGATGTACTTTTACTTTATCAATAGTATTCTCGACTACGAAGACGTTGATGGTACTCGCTTGCGAGTAACTGGGCTGGAAATTTTTCAATGTCCAATAAGCTTGTAATTAAACGATATCTAATTTGTTCTTCTGGATAATCAGGATTCTCAATTGTATACTCAATAACTCGTAGTTTTATCGGCTCAAAACCTTTTTTTCTCAATTTACCAGATGGATAAACATAACTTAAATATGAACCATCGTCTAAAGCTTCTTCATTTAAAAATTTGACATTGGCAGGAATTCTGCCTAAATAATCACAACCCTTACTTATCGTTGCTTGTACCATTGCGTAGGAATGCAAGCCCCTATCCCACATCAATAACATTCCAGATCTTACCGAGCGCAATAATTTTAGTGACCTGACTCGCTCTCCAATTTTATATGGGCACATTAATGCATCGAAAATTAGATGCGTTCCTGTGAGACAGCGCTGCAGGAGGGTTTCCCGCCGTAGGCGACTGCGAACCCGAAGGGCCTCTACTAAAATAACTAATCTAACGAGCGGGAAATGCCGCTCGTGTACTAGGACGACTACCGGGACGACCAAAAACCCTCGCGTTTTCATCACTATCTGGGATATCCAAGCAAGTTCCATCAATGACTACGAAACGCACGTCCATTTAAAAAAGCTCCCGGTGTTTCGCTATTTGCCATTGGTCGTACCAACTGATGAAACAGCTGTCTCATCACGCCTGCTCCTAATCGCTGTCTGGCTTGAGTTATAGCTGATTTACATGGGATACGCCAATATTTACCAATTTTCACCCATGCGAATGTAAGACCATCAATTAGGTTCTTTAATACATCCCGTGTTGAATCTCAAGGGCGACAGGCTCATTGCTATTATCAAGCAAACTACAAGTTGTGCTGGTAACGAGCGATGACGTTCTTCTTCGGCTTTAGTTTTAGCGATGCCCCAAAGGGGCTTGCCCGTTCGGGCTCGCCTGTTCGATTGAAGTTGCTGGGATAGCAACCTCTATTGCTTTCAATATCTCGGTACTTTGTATCTTGGGAGACAATAATGAGAATTCTTTAAGATGCACCGTACTAGATTTCCATTTTTGGAAACAATACCCAATTTACTACTATTTGAGCCTTAACTGAACCGTATTGGAATATATATGAAACGTTAAGACGAGAAGCAAGTTGAAGCGTCATACTCTTTTTGATAAAAATATCTAAAATAGACTGTTACATAAAAGTGGGAAGAGTTAACTATAAAGTTTTATCTTCTAACGAGTTATCATTGGACTTTCTTGCTGATAACTTAGTGCCGCAAATTTTACAAAACATAGCATCTGCATCGTGAAAGGATAACCTGCATCCAGAACAGACTGTTTCTATCTGATTGGCAGTTTTCACTAATCGCTTAATCAAATCGCCCACTTGCCAAGGAATTAATGCGATGCCTGTCAAAATCATTAATACCGTTAGCAGGCGACCTAATTCAGAAATTGGGGTTACGTCACCGAATCCAACAGTCGTCATCGTAACAACAGAGAAGTAAAATGCATCGAAAAAAGTGCCGAAAACTTTAGGATTGACTGGATGCTCAACTTGATAAATTAAGCCTGAATAGACAAAGATAATTGCAAATAATGTAAATAATATACGTGTAAAAATAAATCCATCTTCGGTAGTGATATTACCAAATAAAGATTTTTTATTTATAAATCTGATTAATCTTAAAATCCTAAACCACCTTATGAGTCGGATAAAGCTGATATCGACCACTCCTAGAAAAAAAGGTAAAGTCGCCATTAAGTCAATAATCGCATCAGGACTCAAAATATATTTGATTTTGTTTTCAGCACTCCATAAGCGGAGTAAGTATTCTAAGGCAAAAATGAGCAATATTACAGTGTCTACTTTATTCAAGTCGCTCCTGATAGAATCAGGAATATTGTATGTCTCTGCTACAAAAATTCCAGATGATAAGAGAACAAATCCGGCGATCGTTAAATTGATCGCTTTACCTATCGGTGTTTCTAAGTCGGTTAAGTAAAATGCAGTTTTTTCTCTGCTAAGAAGAATAATCTACATTAGTAGGACATGGCAAAAATAAATTTATCATTTCAACCTGCCAAAAACCGTATATATCCAGGGTAAGCGCATCTCAAACGCTATTGACAGCTAGGTTACGTCTCCTGAGTGGGGTCGGCTAGTGCAGCTGCCAACAGGGTGAGCATATAGTCATCATCCATTGCAGCACGCC
>JAQYWP010000831.1 GCA_029379285.1 Rhizonema sp. PD38 | reverse complement strand
GTCTTATATAGATGAGGCGACTTGTTCTGCTTCACGTATTGATTGGACAACAGCAATGGCTGCGCGATCGCCCATCAGCTTCTCCTGATCGTACCCCAACACTAGTTCCCACGCCTCATTGGAATACATTTGAGCTAAAGGTAAAGCCACATCATCCAACATCCAGCGTCCGTGGCGTTCATCCTCCCTGATGTGTACTTCCCAATAACTCATAGCCGCGTTAGAGAGTCCCAAGCGCTGCGCTGCTGTAACATAGCTTCTGAAAGCCCCAGGTACCGATAGCTCGAAATATGTCAATCCACCGTTGTAACGCAGAAAATAGCGCTTGCGTTCACTTATCAGATAGCTATTATTAGAACATGCGAGAAGTTCCCAAGGGACTAAATCGAAGTATCCAATATTTTCTTGTAAATAATTTTATAACTCCTGTTTAAGTAAAACCCATTAGAAAGAAAAGATTGTTACCCCGTTAGAAAGAAGCGATCGCACTGCTAAACTTCTAAAGTAAGCATACAAAAAGCTAGCGCTATAGCCTTTTAATCGCTCTTTCCTCAAGAAAAACTGGAAAATGAAACGAGAGCCGTCCCGCGATTCTTTAATCAGTATTCTTTTGCCGCTAGCATTAATATTTGGTCTGGTTCTACTACTGAGTCTTAACATAGGGCAGACCAATTCTTTAGAGGCAGTGTCAAGCAGTCCGGTGGAGTCATGGCTCAAGCTGCTTGTTGGCTATTTAGCTGCAGGAACGGAAATTGCTGCTGCAATTGTAATTGGTAGTGCAGTCATACGTGGTATTGTCGTCTATTTACGCCAATTATTTTCACGCTCAAAACTGCATTATGATTCTACTGAATCGATCCGCTTGACATTGGGACGGATGCTGGCACTGGAATTGGAATTTACTGTCGCCAGCGACATCTTACGCACGGCAGTTGCCCCCACACGCCAGGATATTTTGAACCTGGGGGCAATTGTCCTTTTGAGAACCCTACTGAATTACTTCTTAGAGCGAGAAATTAGGCAGGGAGAACAGAGTCGCCCTGAGCTAAGGAGGAGTGATGAGTCAAAGACGTTCTAGCTTAAAAGCGCTTCAAGGAACGAATCGGTCGCTGAGACGCAGGTTGAATCTCAAAGGTGAATTAGTTTTGGCAACTGGGCCTACACTGACAGTCTTAGGTGTGCTCGTTGTGGTAGAAGTGTTGAGTAGACAACGCCTTCTATTCGCATCCTTAGCCTCCAGTGCGTTTCTAATCTATCTTGACCCTCAGCACGGTACCAACTCAGTACGAACGCTAATTATTTCCCAAATGATGGCAGCAGGTATTGGCTTGATTATGCACCTGCTTCTCGGTTCTGGGTATTTGTCAGGTGGAATCGCTATGGTGGTGGCGATCGTACTGATGATTTTGCTTGACGCGGTGCATCCTCCTGCCGTCTCTACTTCTCTAAGCTTTGCATTGCGTGCTGGCAACGAAAGCAACATTGTTTTGTTTGGTCTGGCGGTGGGGATCACCGCTCTGCTGGTTGTGCTTGAGCGTTTTGCCTTGTGGTTGCTGGCACATTACAGTGAGGAATAATTATAAAACTTTCATCGGCATACTATCAAAGACAGGACTAATATTGAGACGATAACCCACGCCATAGATAGTTTCAATTAGGGGATTGCTGTGATTAAATTTAAGCTTCCGTCTCAGCAAGCGGATGTAGGCTGCCACATATTAAGCACATCCCACGTCATAATTCTGTTCGGTTTCGCAGTAATGAGCGTATAGGGACTTCCAAATAAAAAAATAATCAATCTGTAACGGGGAGCATTCTAGCATTCTAGCAGGGGGAATGAGGAAGTAGGTTGAGTTTGAGAATTTGGATAATTTATTTCTTGGAGTTCGTATAAGGGATTGAGCCGTTGCTCTTGGCATACAAACTAGGGTTTTCCCATACCTACCCCATTCACCCTAACGTTTGTATCGCTGTCTTTTTCCGCTTACATGGACTAAAGTTTTCCCATATCTATCTCTATCTCAAAACCAGAAAACACAAATGATATCCTGTATACAGAGATTAAAACCATAGGGTATATGATGCGAAATCTTGGTTATATCAATACACGGAAGATAATTGGTAATGTAAAACATAGAGTATGAATAAGACTCTTCTAATAAGAACGGAAATGGTTTTTACAACACACCCTAGCAGTCACCCCTGACATATCTCTAGCTAGGGTTTATTCATGTGTTTATCCTTAGGGATGCATCTACCTCTAGCCTCTAGTCGCTCCTAACAATAACTAGAGGTCGTGGTCTCCTGGCAGTGATTCCCATAAGTTACTGGGGAGGTTGTGGTTCTCTGGTTCATCTGTCTGCTGGCTCTTGTATCCTGTCTGACCAAGGTAACGGTCTAACAGTCCGGGAGCCACTTTGTTACCTAAAATTGCCTCGACAGTAGGTAAGCCCACATAGAGTTCGCGCCGACGATGAGTTGCCGCCCAAACAATTGCTTCAGCTGCGACTTCCGGCTGGAAAATCGGCGGAACTGGCTGCGATTTATGAGGCATATTGTTCTTAATCCAGTCAAACTGCGGCGTATTGACTGCAGGCATTTGCACCATTGTGATGTGGACGTTACTGCGATCATGGTGCAGTTCGCAACGTATGGAATCCGTGAAACCTCGGATAGCGGACTTGGCACCACAATATGCCGACTGGAGCGGTATGGAGCGATAAGCAAGGGCTGAACCAACCTGCACTATTGTCCCGCGATCGCGTGGCTTCATCCGACGCAATGCCGCCATTGTTCCATAGACATTTCCCAGGTACGTCACTTCAGTCACGCGCCGAAAATCCTCTGGTTTTATCTCCGTAAATGGTGATAAAATTGATGCCATTGCATTGTTGACCCAGATATCAATGGGTCCGAACTCCGACTCAACTGCTGCTGCTGCTTTCTCCACTTGATCCTGCGCGGAAACATCTGTCGGTAGCACCAGCGCTTTACCACCTGCGGCTTCGACCTCTTTACGCGCACCTTCTAGTCCATCATGACTGCGGGCAACTAGTCCAATATGGGCTCCTCGTTTGGCAAATGCTTGCACAGTCGCACGTCCGATCCCAGCAGAAGCTCCTGTAATGACGACAACTTCAGGTTTTGATTTACTCATAAACGACTTTCTTAATTAAGTTGGACATTTTTTTATTAACTGCAACGCTCTTTTATATTGTTAACAACCTATTGAAAGGTCGAAAAGATTTACAACTGGCGGAAGAAAGATTTGACAAAGATGAAAAATTCTGCCATCACTATAAAAGTTTGCAGTGACAATCCGCTTCTAACTATCGGGGTAAAAAATCTACCTATCTAAAGAGCTAAAAAATTTTCAGATAAATTTCATTTTCTAATTAAATCTTTAAAGCATAAAGTCAGCAGCGCTGATTTCTAAAGTAGGAGATAATTTTCATCATAATTTCAATTTTTGATGCGCGCTTATTTTGATATTTTGTTCACGCGTTGCGGAACGCAACGCGTGAACCTATGATAATTTATTTCCACTGACCAACTTAAGAGGTGTAATACCAACATATAGAAAGGAATCCAACTTCTGTGTACACAGAAGCGATGTCTTGGGAGGACGGCCTTAGCTGGGGGGGGAATTTTTTCCCAATCATGCATAGATTGCTACCTGAATTATTTATATTTACAAAATTTAATAATAATAATAAAGATAGTTACTAAGATTACAGAATTCATTATTATTTAAATCATCCTTCAGATAATGTTTTTTTGCTCGAGTTTTAGTTAGTATATATAACAAACTTATTCAGTTAAGGATTATCGATAGAAATTTAAGGCGATTGAGAGATAAAAAATATGAATTATCTGTAGAGAAACATGCTATGTATATTATCTTAACAAAACAGTCTTGATAATTAGGTAAGTACAAAAAAACACTTATCTAAAAAGATGTTAAGGTGCTATAAAAACGAAGAATAACTAATACAATTTCTATGTGAAGTTGCCACAGATCAGATATGAACTACCCACGGGGCACTCTTTTCAACGCAGAGAAACCATGCCGCTTTATTGCCGTGGGTTAAGAGATTAGAAAAGCGCAGCTTCACAGAAGAAACGGTATAACTATTAACTATTAATGGTGTACTCGCTCGTACCCACAGAATATACCGTTTGCAATACGAGACTTGAAATAATTAATTCTGAATTTAATGTTTATATTTTTGGAATACTTACTAATAGCTGTCTATATCGCGGTGCTGCTCGTTGTCAGCCATTGGATTGGGCAGCAAGCGCATTATTGGATGCCTTTGGAG
>JAQYWP010000098.1 GCA_029379285.1 Rhizonema sp. PD38 | reverse complement strand
CTTCAATGCTGTAGCGATCGCTTCAAGATCGCAGCCACAAACCTGAGACTCTAGCAACCCAGAAAGATTACTCATCTTAGAAGTAGCTGATATCACAAAAGAAGGGCGAAAAATGAGACACTTAGTTTCCCATTGTACTGCGGCGTTAAAGATTGTCTTTAGCCACTGCGGTGGTACTGTCGCAGTGGTAATTTCCTGACGCAACCGCCCAGCCACCTGCTGAAGTTGACGCCAATTATCTACATCCAGATGTAAGGAAGAATCAGGCAAATCAACAACTAATGCCTCTGAACTGTTAAGAGTTTCTAAAAATTCTTGCAAAACTGTTGCTGACACTACAAAACCAGGCATTACTGGATAGCCACGCTGCATGCTTCGGCTCAAATGAAATGCTTTGTCACCAACTTTGGTGCGGTCTTGTAGTTTAATTTGATCTAGCCAGTAGAGTTTATCCACTCAATTAGTCAGTTGTAAATAGTTTCTATTTTGTTGTCATTTAAGGGACTCACCGAAGAAAGTGAGATCGAACAAAGAAAGCGATGAGACTGAATAAGCATCGCTTCCAGTGCCATCTATTGCACTTTGGTAACGCTGTTAACGCTATTCAAGATAGGATAACCTG
Organism: Rhizonema sp. PD38; assembly: GCA_029379285.1. Taxonomy (GTDB): domain Bacteria; phylum Cyanobacteriota; class Cyanobacteriia; order Cyanobacteriales; family Nostocaceae; genus Rhizonema. The sequence continues at coordinate 13,340 of JAQYWP010000098.1, read as the reverse complement.
TAACAGAGAGGTTTTTTGGATTATATGATGTCTGTCAAATCACCCATCATAAAAGAACTCCATCCTCAACCCCTCTCCCTTCGGGTGACGCTCGTGCCGACGCTCGTGCCTCGCTACCGCTACGCTAACGCTACCGAGTCGCGCTCGTTCGCATGATTGCGTCTCCCCTTGGGAGAAGACTCGCATGAGGGCGAAGTCTGCCGGATAGAATACTCAAAAAGTGCGAGCTTCGCTTTCATATAATGTAGAGTAATTGCAGTATTCGTCTTCAATCATCAGCATTGCTAAATATCTACGACCTTTCGCCTAATAATTGGCTAAATATTACCTTCAGGCTATGCCTTGCCATACTCATTGGGGCAATTATTGGCTTAGAACGTCAGCTTAGGCATAAACCTGCTGGGTTAAGAACTCACATGCTCGTGAGTTTTGGAGCAGCCCTGTTTACCATTATACCTCTGCAAGCAGGTACGGCTCACCCAAGTGCTGATGCTCTCAGTCGCGTGATTCAAGGTATTGCAGCTGGTGTAGGATTTCTAGGTGCAGGCGAAATTCTACGTGTATCTTCTGATGAATCAAGGCAATCTGAAATTCACGGACTAACCTCAGCTGCAGCTATATGGGTTTCCGCAGCTCTCGGAATTGCTGCAGGATGCGGGTTATGGCAAACAGGATTAATAGGGGCTTTACTATGTTTTTTAGTTCTTAAAGTTGTTAAAAAATGGGAGAAAGAAGATTGATTACAGCAGAATAGTGCGGAGTGAATAGTTTTTATTTTACTGTTAACTTCTAAGCTTCACTTTCAAATAGTGCTAGCACCTTAGCGAAGATTGGCTCTTTTGCCCTTAATTCAAGAATTGATTTCACTAAATTAATAAATTCAAAATCAATTTTATCGTGATTATCTATTGTCTTACTTGCAGAATAAAAACTTATATCATCAACCCTCAATTCATTAGTATTACCTGTTTCCCATTTAGTTGTTTTCTTATCCCAAGAGAGAGATTTACCGCGTAAGGTAAATTGAAACCAAACTATTTCATCATTTTTTAATTCAAAGAAGACATCAAAATAAGGTTCTGCTCCTTGAAACCAAATTCTCTTTGTACCTTGAGGAGAATCTTGTTTAAGGATCTTTTGCTCGATTGGCCTCAATGATCCACTAAGAGATGTAATTTCTTTTTTATCTAACACATTATTAATTTGAATAGTCATTTGTTGATTGTTAGTTGTTAATAGGGATTAAAAACTACTAGCCACTGTAGATATAGGTTTGATATCATGTTTGTTTGAACACTTATAATAATGTTTGTAGTTGCGCTGTCTAGCCTGCGGCATCCCCGAAGGAATACGCTCTCAAACCGTTAAGAGCACTAAAGCGCAACTACGAACCTATCTTTTATTTATAACTCATTTACCGAACATGATATGATGCTCTGGTTGTTTATATTGATAATTTATATAAATTAGGTAAATTATTGTAAAAACATGCATAGTTAAATAAATGTTTATAAACGTGAAATATAGTAAGGGCGGAGTTGACAAGATTGCTCATTTTTACTGACAAATTACTATATCAAACCTGCCCCTACAAAGTTGTGTTTATTCACACCAACTTATTGAAACCACGATATACTAATCACTTTAATATGATTTCTCCAGCATTAATGTAAAGAATTTGAGAGGAATTTAACCACTGGGAGTCAAAAGAACTCAGATGCGTAGTCGTAATTAGAGTCTGGAAGCGATCTTGAATAGCATCCAGTAGTTGATTTTGACGAGATGGATCTAGCTCAGCTAAAACATCATCAAGTAAGAGGAGCGGTGGTTCTCCGACGACTTCTTCAATGAGTTGTAATTCTGCTAGTTTCAGAGCTAGTACTAAAGTGCGTTGCTGACCTTGAGAACCATATAAACGAGCCGGTGTTTGATTAATAGTCAATTCTACTTCATCGCGATGGGGGCCGACAAGAGTAGTGCCTCGATGCAATTCAGCAATAGCCAGGTGCTGGATTTTTTCTAAAAAAGTTTGTTGTACTTTTTCTGATTGGTTTTGCTCCAAAGGAACGTTGGGCGAGTAATGGACTTGTAAAATTTCTGTACTGCCACTAATGCTAGTGTGCCAAGCGGTGGCAATAGGAGCAAGTCTTTGTAAAGCACGATCGCGTCGTCTAATAACTTTTGTCCCTGCTGTAGCTAATTGAGCATCCCAGACAGCTAATTCTTCAGGCTGATTGCTCAGTGCTGAGGAGTCAGCACCGTGCACAGAGAAGTCGTAAGGAGGGTTTCCCTGCGGACGAACTACGTTCGGTTCCCAAAGTTGAGGCGAAGAGCGTTGCTGAGTGCTTCTCAAAAAAGCGTTGCGTTGCCGCAACACCTGGTTGTACTGGTGTAAAATGTGAGCATAAACAGGTTCGAGTTGAATTAAGAGTGTATCTAGCCAATTGCGGCGACCTTCAGGACCACCCCGGACTAAATCCAAATCTAAGCTGGAAAACTGTACTGCATTGAGGACGCCGAGAAAGTCCATTTGACGCCGTAGCTTCTCACCATTGATAGCAACACTACGACGTCCATTACGGCGTAAAGTTAAAACTAAGTCACTTTCACCCGTTTGTCTTTGTACGGTAGTACGAATTGTGGCAATTTCTTCTCCATCCCGAATGAAATCGCGATCACGTGCCATTCTGTGTGATCGCAATGTTGCCAGCAATTCCACTGCCTCTAACAAATTGGACTTTCCCTGAGCATTATTGCCCACCAAAATCGTTTTGGGTGCAGTAAAGTAAACTTGCTGCTCTTTGTAGTTACGAAACTGTCGAAGGAGGAGGGTTTGGAGGTACATAGGGAAAACTTAGGAGTGAGGAATAAATGAAGAAGCTAAAAATAAAAACTCATAACTCCTGTACAGACTCCTTCCTCACACGCTCTGCTTACCGATCAATCGTAAGAATAACTTCTCCATTTCAATCCAGACAAACATCAAGGCACTGAAACCGAAACAGATTGCCAATTCTATCGGACTCAGCCAGTGAGTGCCAAAAAAAGTCCGCAAGAAAGGAACATAAATGAGCATTAACTGCAAAATTGTTGTTATAACAACAGACCCTAGCACAAAGGGATTTGAGAAAGGATTTAACTCGATTGTCAGTCGCGAATTAGAACGAATTGCTAAAGCGTGCCCCATTTGGGCAATACACAAGGTAGTAAACACCATTGTTTGCCAACGATTTGGATCGAGTCCCGGACCTTGTACTAATTGTGCGTGATGATAAGCCCACTCCATCAGAATAATCGAAAGAATGGCAAAGATAATACCAATCCGAATTACATAAGAACCCAATCCCCTAGCGAAAATACTTTCACTAGGACTGAAGGGCGGACGCTTCATCACATTTGGTTCAGCAGGTTCCACAGCTAATGCTATGGCTGGAAGACCATCAGTGACAAGGTTCATCCATAGAATTTGGAGTGGTGTGAGGGGAACGCCTCCCAATCCTAAAATGGGAGCAGCAGCAATGGTGAGAACTTCGCCAATATTACTCCCAAGGATGTATTTAATAAAACGGCGGATGTTGGTGAAAACAACTCTACCCTCCTTGGTGGCGGCCACAATAGAAGCAAAATTATCATCAAGAAGCACCATATCACTAGCTTCCTTGCTGACATCAGTACCCGTAATGCCCATGGCAATACCAATATCTGCTTGTTTGAGGGCGGGAGCATCATTGACGCCATCTCCTGTCATCGCGATAAATTTGCCTCTTCGTTGCAATGCTTGGACAATGCGCAGTTTGTGTTCGGGTGCAACTCTAGCATAAATGCTTACCCTGTCTACGTCTTGCTCTAGTTTTTGATCACTCATGTGTTGCAACTCTTGACCGGTTAGCACCACATCTCCCTCTTGGGCAATACCCAAATTGATTGCGATCGCCCTCGCCGTTAACTGATGATCGCCTGTAATCATCACCGGTCGAATTCCCGCTTCTCGACACTCTTGCACTGCCATTTTCACCTCTGGGCGTGGTGCATCAAGCATTCCCACCAATCCCAACCATACTAAGTTTTGCTCAGATATTTCCTCTGATCCTTCATGTGGGATTTCATTTAAAGGTTTGTAGGCAAAACCCAGCACCCGCAACCCTTGACTAGCCATTTGTTCATTTGCTGCTAGAATCTTACGGCGTTGCAAATCGCTTAAAGGGACTGCTTGTAAGCCTAGATAAATATGAGTGCAACGTGCCAAGGTTAACTCTGGTGAACCTTTGGTAAACATCAAGTAACTTTCAAATTTCAACAAGTTACTGATCACAGGATCAACTGCTGTCATTGGTGAGACACCCGTGTCTACGAATTCCACCTGACAAATCACACTCATGCGCTTGCGTTCTGAAGAAAAAGGGAATTCGCGAATCCGGGGTAGCTTACTTTTCCATTGATCTTGTTCAATTCCACCTTTGGCAGCCAGCGCTATTAATGCACCTTCTGTAGGATCTCCTAAAATCCTCCATTCCCCATGTTGCTGTTGCAGAACTGAATCATTACAAAGGCTACAAGCAACGAATAATGCTTGGAGTTCTGGATAATCTTCTGCTTCAATTCTACTGCCTTGAAGTTGAAATTCTCCGGTGGGGGTATAACCGGAACCTGTCACGCTAAACAACTGGTTTTTGGCATCTTGAGTATTGCTAAGGAGGGAATTTGAATTAAAAACTGATTGCACAACCATCTTGTTTTGAGTCAGAGTGCCAGTTTTATCAGAACATATGGTGTTTACAGAACCGAGAGTTTCCACGGCAGGCAATTTGCGGATCAAGGCATTTTGACGTACCATGCGTTGGGTTCCCAGTGCCAAGGTAACAGTGATCACTGCAGGTAAGCTTTCTGGAACGACAGCCACTGCTATACTCAAGGAAACTTCTACGAGGTCTTTGATATTGCTGAAACCTCTTGCCTCAATCACCCCACCTAAAATAACAATCCCGACTAAAATCAGAGAACCCATCACTAGAACGTTACCCAATTGAGTCATCCGCTGCTGCAAGGGAGTTGCTTCACTTTCGACTGCTTGCAACATGGTGGCAATTTGCCCCAATTCTGTATGCATTCCCGTGTTGGTTACCAGAACCTTACCTCTTCCTTTGACAACTTCAGTGCCTTGAAAGACTAAATTTACGCGATCGCCTAATGCTGTCTCTTCTGGTAAGTGGATTTCTGGAAGTTTGTTAACCGCTTCAGCTTCACCCGTGAGTGCTGACTCTCTGACTTGCAAGTTCGATGCTTCTAGTAAGCGTCCGTCTGCCGCTACATGTACCCCTGTTTCCAGTAGCATCACGTCTCCTGGCACCAATTCTTTGGCTGCTACCTCCATCATGCCGCCACGAATAACTCGCACGTTGGGAGAGGCAAGTTTTTTCAAGGCTGCTAGGGCTTTTTCCGCACGACTTTCTTGAACGTAGCCCAAGACGCCGTTCAAGATGACAACCGATAAGATAGCGATCGTATCTCTGAAGGGGATGTCGCCTTTTGCCAGCTTTTCTCGCCAATCCAGCAGATCCATTACCCCAGCAATTACAGCTACAGCAATCAGCATCAACAACATTATGTTTTTAAACTGATCTACCAAAATTTCCCAGGCGCTCCGAGAGCCAGTTTCTTCCAGTTCGTTGGTACCATATTTTTGCAAACGCTGTTGTACTTCTTGAGGCGTTAAGCCATTGTCTGCATGGCTTTTCAACAGTTCTATTGCTCGATCAACTTCCAAACTATGCCAAACGGCGGCTGAAGCAGGCAGAGAATTAGCAGACATTGTTTAGGTTAGAGGGAATGATTACAAAATTCGATCATAATTTAGTGGAGGCTGGAAAACCATCAAATAAAGTTACATTAAGGATATGATCAAGTTACATGATGGATAGATGGAATGTATGATAAGCATGTTAGCGTGAATCAACACAACTTTACATTGAGGCGAAGTTTTCTTTCGACAGATCTGTGGACGCAATCGAGGATCTGTTAATGGTTAGTGGGTTTCACCGCATCTCAACACTTGTGTACATATTGACGTTATTATTGGCTCAACCTGCTTAGTTTACAATTCTTGATGTGCAATCTATATGTATTATTACAACTTAAACAGTATTTTTTAAGACAAAATATTGACAATCCTGGATAACAGAAGTCCGAAATAGACTCGCGTAAGAAATTCTACTTTCGGACTTCCAGGTTGACTTAACCATTAAGCAAATAAGTTTATTAATATGACTATTACACTTCCCAGTTTGACTGTGAGCCAGATGTTTGGGCAAAAGACAATTCGACCGTTCAGTGCTGCTGTCCTCTGTGGCATCGCCTTCGTTCAAGATACTCTGCTCGCTATTGATACCAGCAAAGGGCATCTACTACAAATCGATCCTGACTCTGAAAACACCAAAATTATCAATCCCCACCAAGTGAAGGAGTTTATGGATGTCACGGGTTTGGCGATTTGGGAAGATAATCTTTGGGTGACGCGGGGTAATAGTGTTTATGTGTGTAAGTTGAATTCATTAGGTTTGGAACATTTTGTGACTCTGCCTTACACGGCAGACGGCATTGCAATTTGGGAATCAACGATCTATATCAGTTGTCAAAAGCAGGGAAGTATTTTGATTTTTGATCGCAACACGCGAAAACAAATTACTAAATTTTATGCCCCAGGAGTTGGGGTGGAGAATTTGGCAGTGAGTGAGGAAACACTCTGGGTATGCGATCGCACTGAACAAACAGTTTACTGCATCGACAGGGCCACTGGAGAAGTTAAATTTAGCGTCCTCACACCCTTTGATTCGCCTTCAGGCATAGCAGTATATAAAAATGCCGGCAAGGAAACAATTTATGTTGCCTATGCTTCTGAGGAAGCTTATTTGCGGGATAACCCAAACGCTGTGCCGAACTATGAACTAGCTTACCGCGATCGCACGTTTATTCACCCACTGGATTATCATTACAATCCAGATAAACGCTGCGCTCTGTCTAACGGGTATCTTCTAGAAATGTCTTACCTAGAAGAAATTTCTCCTTTAGAAGAAATTTACTTACCAGAAGTCGAATGGCGGATTGCTCTTCCGTCAGAAACCGAGCGTCAAAAGGTGAGGCACGTAGAACCCATTGGTTTGCCCTTTACTGAAGAAGTCATAGACGGACAACGTGTGGCAGTATTTAAATTTGATGCCCTCACCCCAGGCGAACGCCATATATTTGGGTGGAAAGCCATTGTGGAAGTCAGAGGAGTCAAATATCGCCTGACTCCGCAAGATGTACAAGACATCCCAGAAGTCTCACCAGAACTGGAAGCTCGCTATCTCGTGGATAATGACGATCTCTCAATGGACACCACCATTGTCCGCCGTGCTGCCCGCGAGGCGATCGGTACTGAAACCAATCTGCTGCGGAAAATGTACAGTATCCGTAACTACGTATACGACCACTTATCTTATGGTATCAAACCCCATATTGATACACCGGACATTGTTTTAGAACGAGGTGTTGGTTCCTGTGGCGAGTATGTTGGCGTCTTGCTTGCTTTGTGTCGTTTGAATGGCATCCTGTGTCGTACTGTTGGCCGCTACAAATGTCCTCCCTATGCCGAACGCCAACGTGTACCCCTGCAACCAGATTACAATCATGTTTGGCTGGAGTTCTACGTACCGGGTTTTGGTTGGTTGCCAATGGAATCGAATCCCGATGATATCGGCTATGGAGGACCTTATCCCACCCGATTTTTTATGGGCTTATGTTGGTATCACATTGAAATTGGCAAAGGTATCTCTTTTGAAACCTTGATAAGTAAAGGTGAACGGCTCACAAAAGAAGATCTCTCAATTGGTGAATTAGCAATCAATCACATTCGGTTTACGATTCTTGAAGAATTGCCGCCTCTATAATCTTTTTGTATTTAGTTGATTCCCAAACAGCGAAAACGGAAATACAGATGTGTCAATATAACGTGCCACATCTTCCTTGACTTTTCGGCATCTTTATTATAAACAAATCAGCTAATTTCCTTCGTATATGACTACAACCATCCCCGTTATCCTGCGGACTAGCGATCGCATATTTTTTCTTCTTTTCACTACTGCACTTGTTGTCTAATTTGTCAATGCGTAAGTCCTGGAAATGTTGCATTAATTCGCTGGTACTTGCATCGCTGACTTGCCATAAAGAAGCCATGACGGCTTTTGCTCCATCGTTGAGGAAATAGTAAGCGACACTGGCAATTTCTACACCGTCTTGAAGAGGTGCAGCTAAAGCTGTTTGGCAAGCTGATAATACCACTAGATGAATGTTGCTTAAACCTGTCAAGTTTTTAATTTCACGAATTCTTAGTTTGTCGCCAGTTCCTAATAAGAGATAGGATTCATCTTTGCTACCTGCAACAAAAGCACCGTGAGTAGCTAAATGTAATATTTTATGTCCGGTGAGATTATCTCGCAAGCTACGATAATTAAAAGCACTGTTAAGGTACTCTTTTCCTGGATATATTCCTTGGTTACTAGTGTTATGTTTCACAATTGCATCTAATTCTTTGGGTACATTCGGCAATGCACGGAAACCACCAACGGCATTACTGATTCCCATCGCCAACACAGGATTATTTTGGGTTCCTTTTGACAGCTTATCGTGTACATCAGTCAAATCAGCTGATAGGACATTGTATGTGGTATAGTTTTCTATGAGATATTGTTTTCCATCAAACAAAGCACTCATGGGAACATAGCGTGTCACCCTATCAAGCGCGAAAACTATATTTTTGACTTGATTTTTCTTAAGTTCCGTCTCGATAGGTTTGATTAACCAATCGTATAGTTTGTGACTGACTGGTTGTACTTTAGCAATATCTACAGAACCACAAACACGCTTTTCACACTCTTCCATCAAATCGCGAAACTCTTTGACTGTTTTTCCTAATTCTGCGCGTGTGACGGAAACTTCAAATTTCTGAGCGGCATCGCCAGAATACAACAATAACCAGAGTTTATCGTCTAATACTAAAGGGTAAATCATCACCGTACCTGGCTGCTTTACAATTTCCCTGACTGCTGCTAGTTTAGTCGGGTCAAAAGTACTTTTGTCAATGGCGATGCGCGAACTAATTTCCTTGTCTATTTTCTCTAATTCTTGATTAAACTCGTCAACCACCGCAGTGAGTTTATCATGGAGTTGAGTTTGTTGTGGACAATTTTTTTGTTCGCACTCCCTAATTTGTATTCCTAAAGCAATGATTGATGGATTAGGAGCAGCAATTTTCATTTCAGAGGAAGTCAGGGGAAGCTTTGGCATGTTACTTGTAGTGTTTCCTCCTGTTGACACTTCTTGGATTTCTTGTATTTTTAAAAGTTCAAGAACCTGTGTCGCTTCTTGTTGTCTTCCTTGAGAGAGTAATAAGTTAGCGTACTGACGGTAGATATCAGCTATTTTTACCTTGTTAAAATCAACTGTTGTATTGAGAAATGAATTTTGTAATTCGGGTGGCAAACCTTGAATTCCATGCCTGACTTCCTCGATTTTATTAATGTACTGTTTGTAGTAAGTAATAGCAGTATTTGGCTGATTTAAAGACTGATAAATATTAGCTAATCCAGCATAAGTCCCTGCGTTGTTACCTGTAACTTGATTATCTGTGGTAATGAATAGTGCTTGCTGATAAGCAATGATCGCCTGTTGTTTGCGTCCAAATTTTTTGTGTAAATCTCCAATTAGATTCAGCGCATTTTTTTCCCAAAGTGAATTTTTGGTTTTGCGAGCGAATGTGAGAAAGTTTTGAGCTTCCGCCATTGCTTGAGCATCATTGCCCAATTCTCCATAACCAACACTTAGCTCTCTATATGCAAAAGCTTGCAGACGCGGCTCTTTAATTTCTTGGAAAATCACAAGTGCTTGTTGGGCTAATTCTACAGTTTTTTGTGGTGTACCTTGACGAAAATAAGTATCTGCTTGATCAACCAAGGCTATCCCTTCGCTTTGGCGATTCTTAAGTTGCTGTGCTGTGGTGAATGCTTGTTAGTAGAATTCACGGCTTTTTTTGTAATCTCCCAACTCGCTGTAAATATCGCCTAAGGAAAATTGAGGAGATATTGTCAGAGGCGGACTTTTCAAATCTTGAGCAATTTTTAGACTTTGTTGCGCCAGTGACAAAGCTTTTTGATAATCTTTGAGCGACATGTAATAAGAGCCGAGACGATTAAGAGCAGTTAATTCTAAACGAGGATTTTTTAGTTCTCTTGCTATGTTTAAGCCAAGCTCGATAAATTCCTTTGCTTTTGGATAGTCGCCGCTGACTGTGTAAGCATCACCTAAATTAAGGTTTAACTGTGCTTCTTGAATATGAGCGCCTATTGCCTTTGCTTGTGTTAAGGCTGGTTGTGCAACGGCAATGACTTTTTGATATTCTCCCAGCGCCTTATAAATTTCACTAATTTCTGATTTAGCTGTTACTTCTGTTTCAAAGTTTTTGCTAGCCTGCGATAACTCTACAGCACTTTGTGCTGCTTGAATGCCTAAATCATATTCCCCACGAACTTTGTATGCTAAACTGAGATTTAATAAAACTACCGCTTCGTCACGAGGATTGTGTAGTTGTTTTGCTAAATTTATGCCTTGCTTCACCGTTTCTACTGCTTTAGTAGTGTCTCCTGTTAAGCGATACCCTCTGCTTAAGTTAATGAAAGCATTAGTTTCAAAATTTCCAAGCTTTGCCTTTTGCACTAGCGCTCGTTGTTGCTGTGCTAACTCCAATACCTTTTGATAATTTCCTTGATTTTCATAAATATAACTAAGTCGATTTAAAGCAGTATTCTCTAACAAAGGGTTTTCCAGTCGTTTGGCAAATTCTAACTCTTGGTTTGCGTACTCTAACGCTTTAGGCTGATTTCCCTGTTGGTTGTAAGCATTGCTTAACTCCTCTAATGCATTTGCTTCTAGTTGCGGTTTTTGGATTTGTTTTACAATGGTTAAAGCTTTTTGACTGTGAGCGATCGCTTTAGTAAAATCTTTCAAAGTGTTAGTATATAGATGACTTAATTGTAGCAGTGCATCTGCTTCTAAATCCTGCTTGCGGATAGTTTGTGTATACTTCAATGCTTGTTGAGCAAAATCAAGAGCTTTGTCAATTTGCCCTAAATCCCGATAACTGCTACTTAATCCATTTAAAGCATAATACTCAAATGACTTAGCGTAATCTTGTAAATTTACCGCTAGTTTACTAATTTCGATTTGTCGCGCCACGACTATAGCTTGTTGGTAAGCCTCCACAGCTTGATATTCATTGCTAGTCTTGTAGTTGTCGCCTAAATTGATTAAAGAAATTGCCTCCTGAAGTTTATTTTTTTGCTTTCGGTCAATTTCTACTAGACGTAAATTTACCTCAATTTTTTTACGGATATCTCCTTGGTTACCGTAAATACTATTGAGAGAGGCAATAACAGATGATTCAACATCTAAGTCTTTTATAACTCTGGCAATGCTGGCTGATTGTTGCAAAGCTTCAATTGCGAGTTGATACTCTTTTAATTGGCCGTAAGCTGCTCCTATTTGTTTTAAGTTGTCAACTTCCGCTATGCGAATTTTTAGTTCTGTCGCCAGGATTAAGGCTTGCTGCGAGAACTCAAGAATCTGATTCAAATATAATTTTACTAACTGATAATTCCCCTCCAACTCATTTTCAATTGCGCGAATTAAATAAGAGAGTCCTAACGAATTTAATACGTACATCTGTTGACGGCGCAGCTGGTTTGATTGCGCTAAAACTAATGCTTGCTGCCCAACTTCTAAAGCACTGTCTATTTTATTTTGTAGGGCATATATTCCTGCTATTTTTATGAGAGTCTGAACTTCTTTGGAGCGATTTCCAGATTCTCTAACTATAGACTGTGCTTGCTGATATAGTTGTATCGCTTGGTCAAATTTATTTTGTTTAAGGGTAAGGTAAATAAAAGCGATGAATATTCTTGTTTCGCCTTCTTGGGCGCGGTTTTTGATCTCTTGGTTCAAAGATAATGCCAGTTGTGCCGACACCAAGGCACGAGGATAGTCTTTTAAATCAATGTAAACTTGTACTATCCTGTTAATAGTTAAGCCTGCTTGGAATTTGTCTCCTGCTGCAAGCTGAATCGCTCTTGCTTGGTTTAAAGTTTCCAAAGCTTTGGTATATTGTCTGAAGCCTACATCATAAACTGTCCCTATTCGGCTCAGGGTTTTAGCTTCTCCAGTTTTATCTTTGACTTCGCGGCGAATAGCCAAAGCTTGCTGTAAGGTTGCCAAAGCTTGATCGTATTGTTCCTGGAAGAAGTAAGCACCGCCAATGTTCTCTAAGGTTTCGCCCTCTTCCGCCCTGTCTTTGAGTTTTCGACGAAGAGCCAAAGCTGGCTGCAAGACAGACATTGCTTTCTCATCTAGCTCTAATCCTAGATAAACCTCTCCCAAATTATTCAGTGTCTTGGCAATTCCGGCTTCGTTGTTCTGTTGCTTGTACAATTCTAACGCCCGCCCATATGTTTGCAGTGCTTGAGGATAAAGTCCTGTGCGGTACTGCTGCACACCAAGCTGTTCGAGTTTGTCGGCTTCTGTTTTCGTGTTTTCTATTGATGTCTGTGCATCAGCGCGGGGAAACCCTGCCTTGACAGAATAGGTGAGTAGGGAAATCACCGCAAGTAGGAGCGTAGCAAGGGTTAAGCTTTTTTGGCGGTTGAACATCGCTATATTCCAACGATTGTGCTTACAGATATCTATACTTCTCACTATCCCAGAGGTTATGCAAAAATTTAATCCAAATTGGGTATTAATTACTACCCACATTCCGCACCCTCAACTGTCACAAGTGGTTATTACGGAAATAAATGAGTCAAGATAGAATTAAATAATACATTAAAAAGAAGAAAAGATATTTGAGAAGGGAAAAGCCCTACCGAGTTTATTCTCAATAAGAAGCAATAAGGAATCGAAGCAATTCACAACTTAATTAATAATCTAAATCATGATATTTTTTAATCAATTATAAAGTTAACTTATTTATTACCCAAATTTTAAATAGAAGAAAGCATGAGAAATCAGGACTATCAATAGAATTAAAGTAGCCCATTTATCCGAGGATTAATATTCAAAATTCATCAAGCAAGAATTAGGTCACGTAACTATAGTAACGACGGCAATTTTCTGGGAGTAATGAAAGAATGAAGTGCCTATCAGCACAGGGTAAGCGCATCTCAAACGCTATTGACAGCTAGGTTACGTCTCCTGAGTGGGGTCGGCTAGTGCAGCTGCCAACAGGGTGAGCATATAGTCATCATCCATTGCAGCACGCC
>JAQYWP010000830.1 GCA_029379285.1 Rhizonema sp. PD38 | reverse complement strand
CCAGAGCGATCGCCCAGCAAGGACGCCCTATTCGATTACCCATGCACATTAATGAAAAGTTAAACAAAATTAAGCATGTTCAGCAAGAGTTAGCTCAAAAACTTGGTCGTATTCCCACCACTCAGGAAATTGCCAATGCACTTTCTTTAAAGCCTAGTCAGATTCGAGAATTTCTGCTTTTGGCTCGTCAAACGATCTCCCTCGATATTCGGGTGGGAGTAGAAAAAGAGACACAATTACAAGATTTAATAGAAGATAGTAGATCTTCTAACAATGTCTATAACACTGAGGAATCTCTCAATCAGGACGTTGAAATTTTGTTGTCCAATCTGTCACGTAAACAAAAAGAAGTATTAACTTTACACTTTGGTTTAATAGATGGGCAAGAACTTTCTCTACAAAAGATTGGTCAACGTATGGGTATTAGTCGAGAACGAGTCCGGCAGATAGAAAAAGAAGCTCTCAACATTCTACAGCAGCAGTTAATTGAGTCGTAAATCAACAAAAAAGTCGAGCCGCACCCTGACTTTTCACCTAGAAGACGACAAAAAGCTCAGATTCCCGACTTCAAGGAAGAAGTCAGGAATCTTATTGTTCAAAACTTAAAGAGTGTCAGGCGTTTTACCTTGAGTAGTATATTCTCCATACTGTTGTATGAGTTTAGCAATTAAACCTGTCCACCCTGTTTGATGGCTGGCTCCAATTCCGGCCCCATTATCACCGTGAAAATACTCATAGAAAAGAATATGATTCTGCCACTCTGGATCGGTTTGGAGTTTGTTGGTTGCGTTAAATAGTGTTTTTGTTCCTCCGTAAACAGGTCGATAACCATCACTATCTTTCATAAAAATTTTGATGAGCCGAAAAGATAAGTCTGTGGCAACACCCCAAAGACTTTTATCATTACCACTACCTATAGGATATTCTACGGTGAATTCACTACCTAAAAAGTAATTGAATATCTGGAGTGATTCAATAATTAGAAAATTCACTGGAAACCAAACTGGACCACGCCAATTAGAATTACCCCCGAACAAGCTAGTGGTAGATTCTGCTGGTTGGTAATTTACTCTTCCACGTTCTTGTCCGTTAACTTCTAGAACAAAGGGATTATTCAAATAGTACTTGGAAAGAGAACGAATACCATAGGGACTCAAAAACTCACTTTCCGAAAGCATTTTTTTCAAAATTTCCTTAAGTTTATCATTTGGCGCAACAATAGAAAGAAACACTCCTGACTTATTCTCTTTGTTTATGAGAGCAATGTTTTCGTGCTGTGTCAGATCATGACGATTTCTTATAAACCATTCAAATCGCTTTTTGAAGTCATCCTTTAAATATTTATCTACTATTTCTTTATCAAGAGTTTCAACAGCAAATAGAGGAATGAGACCTACCATCGAACGCAGATTTATTGGGATATTTTTCTCACCAACCTTCAAAATATCTTGATAAAACTCTTGCTCTGCATTCCAGATGTTTACATCGGAATCTCCGATTTGATTCATTGATTCAGCAATCAATAGGAAATGCTGAAAAAACTTTGAGACCATAGTTTCATAAACTGACTCTCGCCGTGAATTTGGCGTTTCTCCTGTAGTTTGAGCAACTGATTTCTTTTCTTTTGCTAATTCGACAGCTATTTTAAGCATCTTTAGGCAGTACATCGCCATCCAGGCAGTACCGTCTGATTGCTCCATATTTTCACCTAAGTTCAGATGGCTTCTATCGATTGGACCAATGTTATCTAGACCTAAAAATCCACCTGAAAAGATATTTTTCCCATCCGCATCTTTACGATTAGTCCACCAGGTGAAATAAAGAGCTAACTTTTGAAAAACTTCCTCCAAAAAATCTATGTCACCTTGACCACCATCACGATACATTTTTTTCTCAATTTGGTAAACTCGCCACGTAGCCCAAGCATGAACTGGCGGATTTACATCCCCAAATGCCCACTCATAAGCTGGCATCTGACCGTTAGGATGCATATACCACTCCCGTGTAAAAAGACGAAGTTGGTCTTTAGCAAAATCTGGATCAATCAAGGCAAAACTAATAGTATGGAATGCTAAATCCCAAGCGGCAAACCAAGGATATTCCCACTTATCGGGCATGGATAGAATATCCTCGTTAAACAGATGAGTCCACTGAGCATTTCTGCCGTCAAGATTTTTACGTTTTGCTGGTGGCTGCGGACCTGCTGGATCTCCATCTAGCCAATCTTGGACTACATAGTAATAAAATTGCTTAGTCCACAACATTCCTGCAAATGCTTGACGTTGTATGTCTCGCATTTCATCAGGTATATTATATGGGTTAACGGCTTGATAAAATTCATCTGCCTCACGCTTGCGGTCTTGAAAGGTTTTTTCAAAGTCAGCACCAAAAGGTGTTGCTAAGTTTTGCACTTCACTGAGTCGCAAATAGACTATCTTCGTTTCTCCCGGAGGAACGTCCAACTGATAGAGCGCTGAAACTTTCGTGCCTTGTTGATTGGGATTAACAGCATCCTTTCGATTGTGAACAATGTAATTGTTAATTCCATCTTTAACGTAAGGAGAAAGATTTTCACCCCAGCCAAGTCTTTCTTTATTTGTCTCGTTCTCTGTATAAAGCATTTCTGAAGGCTGTTGACAATACAGCCATCTTTTACTCTCTCCTACAACTGAAGATAGCTCAGAAGAAGAATATGCTTCTACTACTCTAAATTCGGAAGTTGATTTAATTTCTGAAAGAGATGGTTTCTGTGGATAAATGGTGAGTTGTTGATTATTTTTCCTCACCGCATACTTTTGTTGATTTTGTTCATCAACTATTAGCCATTCACTACCTTTTTTTTGAATCTCAACTGTAGCCTTTTCAGAAAAAGATATTGCATACTTCTGAAACTGTTCTTTTAAATCATTTGATAGAGAATGATTATTCAAATCATTTTCAAACTGAGATTCGAGGTTAAATAATCCCCAAGACCAGGTATTGCGAAACCAAAGGGTTGGTAAAAGATGTAGTGTTTTTTTCTCTGGTCCTCGGTTAGTAACGCTGATTTTAATGAGAATATCTTCAGGAGTATTCTTGGCGTACTCTACAAAAACGTCAAAATAGCGATTGTCTTCAAATATCTTTGTATCAAGAAGTTCATATTCTGGCTTGGTTTTGTCATTGTTTCTATTTGTCGAAACCAAGTCATCATATGGAAACTCAGCTTGGGGATATTTGTAGAGACATTTCATGTAGGAGTGGGTAGGGGTATTGTCAAGATAAAAGTAATATTCTTTAACATCTTCCCCATGATTACCTGGGTTGGTACTGCCACCCGTTAAACCGAAGAGCCTTTCCTTCAAAATTGGATCTGCACCATTCCAAAGGGCAATAGCAAAACACAGGCGTTGATGGTTATCGCAAATTCCAGCAATACCATCTTCACCCCAGCGATAAGCGCGGGAGCGAGCATGATCATGGGGAAAGTAGTCCCATGCCGTGCCATCAGCGCTGTAATCTTCTCGCACCGTTCCCCATTGGCGATCGCTCACATAAGGACCCCACCGTTTCCAGTATTTAGTATGATTGCGGTCCTCTACCAGTCTTCTTCCTTCCTGAGTTTGCTCTATTTGTGTCATTGCTTTCTCGAATTTCCTTAATATATAGAAACAGGCTGATCTTCTAAAAAGGCTTTGAATTCCAAATTTGATGAGAAATCTTCAAAATGCCAATTTCATTTCACAGTAACCATATTGCCCAGAATTAGAGCTACCTGCCTTTTACAAGCTAGTTTAAATGCAGCAACTTGCTTGTATATACAGTATTTTTACTGAAACCCAGTAATTTTATCAGTGTAAATTCATTTATTAGGAACCAGCGACTCACCCTTTAAATATCTGTACTGCTCAGTTGCGTGGATTGAAAGGTGACTATTTTTGCTTGACTTCACGCTACTTTCTCTCGCTACTGTGGGTAGCTTGTATTCTGTCCGTTTGATTACTCATAATTCCTGTAGATACTGAACCCTACTTCACCGCAACCAGAGAGGAGAGCAAGGAGTGTAGCAGTGCAATTTATCAGTTCTGGTATCGCCAAGTCAGAATCATTTGCTTATGGAGCTACCTGACCTCAGATTTTGTACCTATCCGTACAATCCTAAGTAATATAGAAGGATGCGTGATAAAGCTACCTTATTTTTATAGTTCTTTATGGTTAAGTTAAGGGTTTTGGGTTGATACTGAGTAATGAAATTATATCAATACAAATTGATGTAATACCAAATCTATGTGAAGCTGCATAGAATCATTCCTTGTATAGCAGGAGTTTTAAGTGTCCTATTC
>JAQYWP010000829.1 GCA_029379285.1 Rhizonema sp. PD38 | reverse complement strand
CATAGAATCAGTGGATACTACACAAATTAATATAGGAAATTTTAATGATTATCTCCCCACACGTGTTTCTTACAAATTAAACTTGAAAGGACCCAGTTATGCAGTTCAATCTTCCTGCTCTACTTCTTTGGTTGCTGTCCACGTTGCATGCCAAAGCTTGCTAAATCACGAATGTGATATGGCTTTGGCTGGTGGCATTACGATAACTAACCAGTTGCCAAAAGTTGGTTACCGCTATGAGAAAGAGGGGATTTTGTCTCCTGATGGGCACTGCCGTGCCTTTGATGCTAAGGCACAGGGGACTATTTTTGGCAGCGGTGTGGGAATTGTGGTTCTCAAGAGATTGAAGGATGCCCTCGCTGA
This sequence comes from Rhizonema sp. PD38, assembly GCA_029379285.1. GTDB lineage: Bacteria > Cyanobacteriota > Cyanobacteriia > Cyanobacteriales > Nostocaceae > Rhizonema. Next base: position 3,964 of record JAQYWP010000829.1, on the reverse strand, counting down.
TGGCGACTGTATTCATGCATTGATCAAAGGTTCTGCCATCAACAATGACGGTTCTTTGAAAGCTGCATTTACAGCACCTAGCGTAGACAGCCAAGCGGAAGCGATTGTAGAAGCTCTAGGCGCAGCTGGGGTAAAAGCCGAGACTATTACCTACTTAGAGGCACATGGGACGGGAACACCCGTCGGCGATCCGATTGAAATTAAAGCTCTGACAAAAGCTTTTCGTACAAGTGCAAGGATGCAGGGCTTTTGTGCTATTGGTTCGGTGAAAACCAATATTGGACATCTGGATGCGGCTGCCGGTATCGCAGGCTTAATCAAGACCATTCTGGCACTCGAACACAAACAACTACCACCCAGCTTGCATTTCAAAGAGCCTAACCCCCAGATTGATTTTGCTAACAGTCCCTTTTATGTCAATACCACACTGTCAGAATGGAAAACTGGTAAATTTCCTCGTCGAGCCGGCGTGACTTCTCTCGGTTTTGGTGGTACCAATGCCCATATAATTTTGGAGGAAGCCCCAACTGTTGAGTCCTCTGGTTCTTCTCGTCCTTGGCAATTGTTGTTCCTGTCTGCCAAGACTAGTATAGCACTAGAAACCGCCACAGCTAATCTGGCTATTCACCTAAAGCAGCATCCTGATTTGAATCTCGCTGATGTTGCTTACACCCAGTGTGTGGGTCGTCAAAATTTCAACCATAAGCGGATGGTGGTTTGCCAATATTTTGACGACGCAGTGAAACTCCTAGAGACTCTAAATCCGGAAAGAGTTTTCACCCACTTCCAACAACCCTGTCATCGGCCAGTCGTGTTTATGTTTCCTGGACAGGGAAGCCAGTATGTGAATATGGGTCGAGAATTGTATCAAACTGAAGCAATTTTTCGGGAACAGGTTGATTACTGCTGTGAATTGCTAAAATCCTACAGAGGGATAGATCTGCGGAATGTACTGTATCCGAGCGAAGAACCGACTCAAGCAGCCATACAACAGATCAAACAGACTCAATTTACCCAGCTAGCACTATTTGTGGTAGAGTATGCTCTAGCTAAGTTATGGATGGCATGGGGAGTGTGTCCTCAGGCAATGATTGGTCATAGTATTGGAGAATATGTTGCAGCTTGCTTAGCTGGAGTGTTCTCTCTAGAAGATGCATTGGCATTAGTAGCTGCCCGTGGGCAAATGATGCAGCAAATGCCTGCTGGTGACATGCTGGCTGTACCTCTACCAGAGAAAGAAGTGCAATCCCTCTTAGGTGAGAAAGTTTCCCTAGCTGCAATTAACAGACCATCTCTTTGCGTGGTTTCAGGGTCAAGGTCGGCGATTGATGAGTTAAATAACAGGTTAACTGAGCAAGGGGTTGACTGTCGCCGTTTGCATACTTCCCATGCCTTTCATTCTCAGATGATGGAGCCAATCATTGAACCGTTCCTTGGAGAGATAAGAAAAGTCAACTTGAAGGCTCCTCAAATTCCCTTTGTATCCAATGTCACTGGTACCTGGATAACAGAAGCTGAGGCAACCGATCCAAGTTATTGGGCGAAGCATCTACGACAAACGGTGCGCTTTGCTGAAGGAATTGCTGAGTTACTGCAACAGCCGAAGCGAATTATGCTGGAAGTTGGTCCTGGGCGGACATTGAGTACCTTAGCCAAACAGTATCAAAAAGAAGAATTGGCAGTTCTGACATCACTCCGCCATCCGCAGGAGCAACAGTCAGATGTAGCATTTTTACTCCACACTTTGGGTCGGCTGTGGCTTTTTGGTGTTCAAATCGATTGGTCTGGTTTTTATACTCATGAACATCGGCACCGCTTGCCCTTACCGACGTATCCCTTTGAGCGCCAGCGCTATTGGATTGAACCACAAAAACTAGCACCTTTAGAAAAACAGTTCAAACCAAGGTTAATAGCATTAGAGCTTTGGAAATCTTTAGTGGAAGCTACTCAGATAGAAGCAATTGATAAAATCAAAGATTTTGATTTTCAAGCTTATCTGGAGAACAAACAGTGCTTGGAGCGTTTATGCACTGCTTACATGAACCTTACCCTCAGGCGTTTAGGTGCTTTTATCAATCCCAACGAAAAGTATTCTCTTGAGCAGTTATTTGAGCAATGCCGAATGCTTCCTCGCTACCGACAATTATTATGTCGTTGGCTAGATGTACTGATAGAGCAAGGTCACCTACAGCAAGATGAAAGGCTTTTTACAAATCTTCTCCCATTTTCAACAAACTCTGTTAGTACTCTTGTAGAAGAAGTTAAAATCAGAAGGGCAGACACACCCGAATTGATAGATCAAGTCCAAACCTGTGGCGAAAATCTGGCAGCCGTACTAATTGGTGAAAAAAATCCATTGGAGTTGTTTGTTGCTCTGAAATATAAAAAATCAGAAAATTCAAGTCCAAACTTTACCTTGGATCACTACTACAAGGCAATCTTGCAGAAAATTATACAACAGGTGGTGAGGTCCTTGCCTCAGGACGTGAACCTAAGAATTCTGGAAGTCGGGGCCGGACAGGGGAAGGCCACGGCAGAATTGCTACCTCTGTTGCCGTCCGCGCAAACCAATTACACCTTTACTGATGTAGGCGTTTTGTTCTTAGACGAAGCACAACAAAAGTTTAACGCTTATCCATTTGTTGAATATCGCTTGCTAGACATTGAGCAACCTCCTCAACAGCAGGGGTACTCTAGCCATAGTTTTGATGTAGTGGTAGCCTACAACGTATTGCACGTAACCCGGAACATGGGAAAAACTCTTCAGCATATTCGCTCTTTATTAGCCCCTGAAGGCTTTCTCTTAATCTGGGAATTAACTCAACCTACACCATCCTTCGACATCAGTTGGGGTCTGCTGATGAATCCATTAGAGGATGAAGAACGCAGCCGAGGTAATCCATTTTTATCAAAGGAGCAGTGGTATGAGACACTTCGTAATCATGGGTTTGTTGAGGTGGCAGCTTTCCCTGAAACTGAAACTTTGGGAGAGCATATTTTGGTAGCTCAAGCTTCTTCGTCAGCAGCGCTACCAGCAGCTTCAGCATTTACCGCAACTTTTGCGCGAAAAGATGCTGACAAGATATCTCAAGTCTCATTAGACAAAAAGCCCGACATTGCCGATTGGTTTTACATCCCCTCTTGGAAACGCTTAATGCCGTGCCAGCCGTATAGCTTTAAGGTTCAGGCAACTCAGACGGGATGCTGGTTAGTATTTGTTGATGAGTGTGGGTTAGGTGATAAAATGGTGCAACGACTTGCACTTGAGGGTCAGGATGCAATTGCCGTCAGGATTGGAGAGCAATTTGACCGCAATCGCGAATATCCTACTGAAAGGAGAAGCCTGTCGGGGGATCTGGGCGAGCACCAAAGCTCATATACAATTAACCCTCAACAACGGGATGACTACAATGCCCTACTTCAAGAACTTCGTGCACAGGGCAAGGTCCCAAAAACAATTGTTCATTTATGGAGTGTGACGCCTGACATTCACCCTTCTTCAGCAATTGAGTCATTGGAAAAGGCTGAAGCGTTAGGCTTCTACAGTCTGCTGTTTCTCGCCCAGGCACTTGGGGAAAATAATCAGACAGATTCGGTTCAAATTGGAATTGTCACTAACAATATGCACGAAGTGACAGGCTCAGAGGTACTGTGCCCAGAGAAAGCATTAGTTCTCGGACCTTGTAAGGTAATTCCCCTAGAGTACCCGAATATAACCTGTCGCAGCATTGATGTTGTGATTCCTGCAAAAGAAAGTCGGCAAGAGAAGCAACTTATAGAAGTGCTGCTAGCAGAACTGATAACCCAAACATCTGACCAAGTGATAGCTTACCGTGGTACTCATCGCTGGGTGCAGGATTTTCAACCTGTTCGATTGGAAGGAGCTTCTTCGGAGAAAACGCGATTCAGAGAACAGGGAGTATATCTAATCACAGGTGGATTAGGAGGCGTTGGTCTAGCACTG
>JAQYWP010000828.1 GCA_029379285.1 Rhizonema sp. PD38 | reverse complement strand
CTGTAATACGATTAATACAACACTCTAAATTTTAGAGTTGTTAATAACTGCTTATGAATATCTCCGGGTTTTACAAATCGCAACCTCTAGGTGGTTGTTGAGCGCTTGATGATGGCTGAAAATTGATAAATAATAACAAAAATAAAAGACTATGCCAAAACAAAACAGCGTGTCCAGGCATATTGTTCTCACGTCCCATCCAAGTCACTTTGGTCCCAAACCAATTCCAATTAGTTGGGGAGCAAGCGATCCGTTGCAACGAGGTCCATTGATAGCTACGCTCACAAATCTTGCACAACGCAATGTGATTGGAACTCACTCTGGTAGTTATGCGGTTTATCGGGCATTAGCGGTTGCGAGTGGGGCACTTCAGTCAGATCATAGGGCTGATCTCACCAACACATCTCCGACAGAGCAAATTGGACCACACCCAAGTTGGTTTGATCCTGATAAGATAGTTTCTCTTGACCCATTTGGGGCAATTGTGGACCAAGTTTTTACATCATATTACGAGCAAGGATATGATATCCGTCCAACAATCGCCATCACCAAGGCTCATATTAACATGCCAGAACTACTTTCTTGTGTGGCAAAAGGACGTTTGCAGATTGATGGCAAAATTATGAAACCAGGTGGCGATTTGGTTGTTACAAAAGCTGCCATTGAGCCAGTTTGGTATTTACCGGGAATTGCCAAGCGGTTTAAAATCACAGAGGCAGATTTGCGTCGTGCCTTATTTGAACAAACGGGAGGGATGTTTCCAGAACTGGTAACGAGATCTGATCTGGAGGTATTTTTGCCACCCATTGCAGGCGTTACCGTGTATATCGTTGGAGATGTGAGTGCGATCGCCGATCCCAATAAACCCCTGGCTGTGCGAGTCCACGACGAATGTAATGGTTCGGATGTGTTTGGGTCAGATATTTGCACCTGTCGTCCCTATCTCGTACATGGCATTGAGGTTTGCGTGCAAACGGCGCAAGCAGGTGGTGCGGGGATCATTATTTACTGCCGTAAGGAAGGTCGTGCCTTAGGAGAGGTCACAAAATTCCTGGTATATAATGCTCGCAAACGCCAGGAAGGTGGCGATCGCGCTGATGCTTACTTTACCCGTACTGAATGTGTGGCGGGCGTGCAAGATATGCGCTTTCAAGAACTGATGCCGGATGTGTTGCACTGGTTGGGCGTGAAGCGTATTGACTATTTGGTGTCTATGAGTAATATGAAGTACGATGCTATTAATCAGATGGGAATTGAGATTGGCGAACGCATACCGCTTCCAGAAGAGTTGATTCCTCAAGATGCATGGGTAGAAATTGAGGCGAAAAAAGCCGCAGGTTATTATACCACAGGCAATGTATTGGATGCAACTAGTTTGGCGGAGGTGAAGGGACGTTCTTTGGAATAGAAATGTAAGTTGTAAGTTGTTAGTAGAACAACTTACAACTAAATAGTATGGGTGTGTCAAAGGAGTAGGTAGAGATGGAGATACGAACCGCCAATTCGCCAAGGAAAGAGGACATAGAGGTGGTTGCTTATTTGCGATCGCCTGTTGCTATTCGGGAACGATGTGGGCAGCTATTTACAATGGCAGTAGAAGGGCGAGCGCGTCATTTTAGTTGTGATTTGAAGCACTTGGGAAGCGTGACGGATTATGTGACAGAGGTGATGCGGCAGCAGTACTCAGATTTGCAAATTCCGTTTCATAGTCGTTGGCGACATTTTGAAGCAGGCGGTGTGCCACGCAATACCAAGTTGGACGAGTTGTTAGCAGGATTGACATTTTTAGAGAAAGCGACAGCTCAGTTTGATTTGGCGATCGTCAGTGTTTTGCTGGATGCGGGTGCAGGCGATCGATGGTGTTATTATGAGCGGGATACCCGGCTGAGTTTCCAACGTTCTGAAGGATTAGCTGTTGCCAGTTTCCAGATGTTTTGTCAAGGAGCTTTTTCTAGCAACCAAAAACACGCAATGCAAGTTGATGCTCAAAGATTGCAAGCATTTACAGAACAAGAATTAGCAGATGGGTTGCAAGTAAATTCAGAAAACTCCTTAGTGGGAATGACTGGACGTTTAAAATTGTTGCAAAAATTAGGTCAAGTCCTACATTGTTCACCAGAGATGTTTGGGGAAAAAAATCCCCGCCCTGGTAACTTGGTGAGTTATCTATTAAACCAATCTCGTAACAACCAGTTACCTGCTGCAACAGTTTTCAGTGCAGTTTTGGCGGGATTAAGTGATATTTGGTGTGGCAGAATAGAAGTTGCTGGGGTTAACTTGGGAGATGTTTGGTTTCACCCAGATGTGAAAAGCAATCATTTAGTACCATTTCACAAACTTTCTCAATGGCTCACTTACTCTCTACTAGAACCATTACAAGAACTTGGTTTGGAAATAACTGGCTTAGATGTCCTCACAGGATTAGCAGAATACCGTAACGGAGGATTATGCCTTGATTTAGGACTCCTGAGCGCTAAATCCCCTGATATTTTACACTCATCTCATGCTGTAGGATCGGAAATTATCGTTGAATGGCGTGCCTTGACTTTAATTTTACTAGATCACATCGCCGATCAAGTGCGAGAAAAATTAGGCATGAGTATCGAAGAACTGCCACTCGTGAAAATCCTGCAAGGTGGAACCTGGATAGCTGGACGAAAAATTGCGGCTGAGCTCAGAGCAGGTGGGATCTCCCCAATACAAATAGAAAGTGATGGCACAGTATTCTAAGTATTCTTCACTACTTACTTATTCATGTAATATTACTTCTCTTTTCACCTTCTTTCTCTGCGTCCTTGGCGTCTTGGCGGTTTATTTAATCGGTATTCACAAGCGAGGTTCGGCAGTAGTTGCTGGTTGTTAAAAGATTTTCTAAACCATTCCCCAATAACTGCTAACCAATATGCACAATCAAGTCATACTCATTGAACATCCATTGATTCAGCATAAATTAACACTGCTTCGCAAAGTTGAAACTGACACAGCGAAATTTCGCGTCCTCCTAAAGGAGATAAGCTTGTTGTTAGCGTATGAAGTGACGCGGGATTTGCCTGTGAAGTACGAACAGATTCAAACACCACTATCTTTAATGAAAGCACCAATGCTTGCTCCAGATAAGAAGCTAGTGATTGTTTCGATTCAACGAGCGGGACAAGGAATTTTGGAGGGGATGCTGGAACTCATGCCATCAGCACGGGTAGGACATATTGGATTGTACCGCGACCCAAAAACTCTCATTGCCGTCGAGTATTATTTTAAGGTTCCTGATGATGTAGAGCAACGAGACGTGCTAATTGTCGATCCAATGCTGGCAACTGGCAATACTGCTGTCGCCGCAGTCGAACGGCTAAAATCCACGAATCCCTTGTCAATTAAGTTTGTCTGCTTACTTGCTGCACCAGAAGGCATTGAGCATTTTACAGATGTGCATCCAGATGTGCCGATTTACACTGCCGCTATCGACGAATATCTTGATGAAAAAGGTTACATTATTCCTGGATTGGGTGATGCTGGGGACAGATTGTTTGGGACGAAATGAAGTACTCCTTTTTGTAATTAATTATGTCTAGCTACTTAGTACAGCTTTGCATCAGTTCGTAGCAAATTGACAAGGGAAATTTTTTGAGTGTAGGGTAAGCATAGATAAACCTACTTCAACCATTCAGTACTATGATTGGTCGGCAAAAAACTTATAGGGTGCAACTGACAGAAGAAGAAAAAAGCTGTTGCAGCAACAGTGCTGTTTCTACTAACTGCCGCGAAAGCCCGTGAAAGGGAACCATCGAACCTTCTTGATCAATTAATAGCACCGAATCAGTGCGATTTGTACGAGGCGGCATCAATACGGGTTCGAGTAAAAAACCTTTACGCCCCATCTTTGCCACAGTAGCTTCTACATCTAATTCTATCGGTACCCCTTCGCGCACGGGACAACGCAGAGAACGCCAAATTTGCTTCATTTCCCGTCGGGTAACGGGAAAATACTCCGTCAACAGGCTATAGCGAGGACGTTTTAGTTCCCTATAGAGCTGACTAGTTCGCACTGCTTGTACTGCTTCCACTGGTTCTGGAGTGAGACTTGGACTTGTTTCTAACTCAGGTGAAAGCTTATCCGTTGAAGATGGTTCTGATGTTTTTGTCGGAGCCGATGTCTTTTCTGGTTGAGGTAAATTAGAAGTTAATTTTGTAGCGTGCCGCCACATCTGCTTAAACAACCGTTGAATTAGACGATTTTCCTCCTCAGACTTTGCCCACACCAAACAGCAAAGCTGCTCTAATTCCTGATGATTGCTAATACCAAACCCAGCTTGCAAGCTACGTAATACTAC
>JAQYWP010000827.1 GCA_029379285.1 Rhizonema sp. PD38 | reverse complement strand
TAGGGGAGAAAAAGGTAACTACAGTATACAACGTGTCGAATTTGACTCTAAACGCTCTGGTTAAGTTTTCGTTACATACATATAAATTCTCCCACCCACTTACTTAAGCCTGTGGACGACGTACTCAAACAACTGTATTTTATGTCCTCGTATTCTCAAGCCTATACTGAAATATTAGTTGTGAAAATAACTGTATCAAGTTCTGCTATTATATCTGTCATCCTTTGATTGGATGGGCAGTAACGGTCTTAAAAATATTTTCCTCTGTTTCAGTACAGTTGAAATTGTCATACCAGTTAGCGATCTCCGGAATAAACTCAATTCCGGTTGTTATATCTTCCTGAGCGCTTTTGAGATCTAATCTCAAAAGCACAACTATGTGACAAATTATTCCATACTGAAAAACCGAAAAGCACATTATTTCCAGTTTTTGACGCAAAGTAGGTTGGATAGAGTAATCTTTCCAGCTACCTTTTGCATCGTTGAAGGGTTGTTATCTAGCTACAAACATTATCAGATGCAAATATCTACCTAATCATGTATTTTTATGTTTAGTTTCATTTTTGGCTTGGGTATTGGTTTTACTGGCGGACTTGTTTTGGGAATTGCTTACACAATTTTTGTGATGATCGTTGTTTATGACAATAGGTAGGGGCAAAGGAGAAATCCAATAATTAGTCGTTGCTCATAACATGAAACTTAAGTGTCTTCAACATCGTCTGAATATCTTTTATTACAAGTAAACAGTAGATGTTTTTAGTTTTTGTACGTCGTTTTTTGCTTTCTTTAGGATTGGTTATTCTCATAACATTTATGTCGTTTCCACTCACAGCACAAGAACCATCTATAACCCCTAATAAGGCAATACTTCAAAATCGGTTAAAGGATATTGACATTTCAGCCGTCCGAGGCAAAGTTGGTATCGGGGTTTTGGACTTGAATACTAGCGAAAGCTGGTTTATCAATGGGAAGCAGCGCTTTCCCATGCAAAGCGTCTTTAAGCTTCCCAGTGCGATCGCTGTTTTAAAACAAGTGGATGAGGGCAAGATTTCGCTCAATCAATCGGTTACCATTACCCGTCAGCAGTTTGCTCCAGGAGGGAGTCCCATTATTAAGGAATTTAATAGTGATAGCGCACAGTTCACAGTGCAAAACCTTCTCGAACGCGCTGTCGGAATTAGTGATAACACTGCAAATGACGCTTTGGTGCGATTGATTGGTGGAACTCAACAAGTTAATGCGATCTTAGGTAAGCTAAAAATTCACGACGTTCGTGTTGATCGCTTAGAGCAGCAGCTACAGCCTGAGAGTGTGGGACTCACAAACTTTCAACCAGAATTGGCTGACGAGCAAAAATTCAACTCAGCAGTACAAAAAATTCCTGTGAGCGTTAAAAAAGCTGCTTTGGAAAAGTATCTCACCGATCCGCGAGACACAGCTACACCTGAAGGTATGGTTGACCTTTTGGCAAAGCTGCACTCACATCAGTTATTATCATCTCTGAATACCGCTTTGTTACTCCAGATTATGGCTGACTCTCCAACAGGACAGAAGCGGCTAAAAGCAGGCTTACCCAAGAATTGGTCAATTGCACATAAGACTGGTACTGGTGAAGATGTTCTCGGCAGAAATACTGCTACAAATGATGTTGGGATTGTGACTTCACCCAATGGAAAGCGCGTTGCGATCGCTGTATTCATTGCCGATTCAGAAGCACCTATAGAAGATCGTGAAAAACTGATGTCCAACATTGCTTCAGCAGTCGCAGAAGCGATCTAATAACTTCCTCTCGGTCTTACCCGTCTTCATTCAGGAGACATGAAAGGCGCAATTGAAGACTTTAACCAAGTTCTACGTATCAACAACCCTAACGATGCTAAAGTCTACAGCTATCGAGGTTCTGCTCGCATGGCGTTAGGAGATATGAAGGGCGCAATCGAAGATTCTAACCAAGCCTTACGTATTAATCCTAGTGAAACACTAGCTTACAACCTCCGAGGTCTTGCCCGCATAAATTTAGGAGACTCGAAAAGCGCAATCGAAGATTTCAATCAAGCCTTACGTATTAACCCTGCTGACGCAATAGCATACAGCTACCGAGGTTCTGCCCGCATAAATTTAGGAGATATCAAAGGCGCAATGGAAGATTCTAATCAAGCCTTACGTATTAACCCTAACAGTGCTACAGCTTACAGCAACCGAGCTGCTGCCCATGTAGCTTTAGGAGACGTAAAAGGTGGAATCGAAGATTCTAATCAAGCCTTACGTATTGACCCTAGCAATGCTACAGCTTATATGAACCGAGGTCTTGCCCGTCTAGCTTTAGGAGACGCAAAAGGTGCTATTGAAGATTGTAACCAAGCCTTACGTATTAACCCTAACAGGGCTACAGCTTACATGAACCGAGCTACTGCCCGTCTAGCTTTAGGAGACGTAAAAGGTGCTATTGAAGATTGTAACCAAGCTTTACGTATTAGCCCTAATGATGCAGTTGCTTACAGCAACCGAGGTCTTGCCCGTGCTAGTTCAGGAGACGTAAAAGGTGCTATTGACGATTATAACCAAGCCCTACGTATTGACCCTAACTATGCTGATGTTTATTATAACCGAGGTCTTGTCCGTGCTAGTTCAGGAGATAAGCACTTAGCAATTACCGATTTGCAAAAAGCATCTGACCTCTTTAAACAACAAGGGAACACTAGCTCTTACCAAGCTGTTCTGGACAAAATTAAACAAATAACTCACTCACCCATGCATTAAAGTTGGAGCTTAGTACCTGTGACAAAGGTCAACTTGGAGAGGAGCCGGATGAAGGGCAAACTTTCAAGTCCGGTTCTGAAGCCGAGCATGGGGGGCGACTCCCATGCTTAGGTTAACGGAGAGTTCAACACGATCAACATATGTATCACATATCGTATCACCCAGTCCCTCTCCCTATTTTGGGAGAGGGTATTCTGTATGTGATACCATTTCACGAAAATTCTGATACAATTCACTCCCCCTGCTTCCCCTGCAAGCCTAAATGTATCAACTTTAAAGTGAAACGGTATGAGTCCAACAATAAACACTACAGCAAAATTGTGTTTGCAAACACATTACTGGAATTAATGTTTGCAACCACCTTTACCATGATTGTGCTTATGATCGTTACCGTGAGAACAATTTTGCAAATCATGTTGTAGTAAATTTTCGCTGACGGCTCTTAAGGATTCGTCCACAGGCTTTAAGCCAATCCAAGCGTCAACTTTTTCCACATCAAAACCCACCTCACGGCGATCGCCAACTTGAATCAACGGACGACGAATTAACACCGGATCATTAACCATTTCTGACAAAGCTGTTTCCTCATTGATCTGTTCGGGAACAACCTCACCAGATTTTATCCTTGGAGCAGTACGGTTAAACCATTCAACTACAGGGAGATTGCTAAAAAATAAGCGCAAACGTTCTACTGTCCAAGCTTCTTTCAATAGGTTGTAAGTTTCCAACTCATGCCCTGCGGCTGCAAGCAAAGTTTTTTGCTTGGTATTATTCTGGCAGCCTGGTTTTTCATAAAAAATCACTCTTGCCATACATGTATCTCCGTTAGTGGTAAACTATTAACAACTCTCAATTCACAACCAAGATTAAAAATTCTTGGCTGTATGGTTAACAGTGTCAAACTCAAATCGTTCTTTTGAGCAAGTTTCTCCATAGATATTAAAAGTCACAGTTGGTTCATCACCTATGGCTTCAACACTATGAATTGCATTAGGAGTGAGACTAATAATATCGCCAGGAAATAAAGTTACCTCTCCCGAAACTTCAATTTTGTCCTTAAATTCTGGTTGAGGAGTGCGCTTCCAAAAAGTGCTTTTTTCCTGTCCTTTTAACACAGCAACCACTCCCCAGGTTCCATGATTGTGAATTGTTGATAGCGTTCCCGGTGCAAATGTAACTGTTTGCACAGTTAATGGAAAACCCAACTCATCGTACAATAGGACAACTGAAGTTCCTGTTTTAGAGTCAGGTTCTAAAGATTGATTTTTCACCCAATAGGAGTTGACAATCAACCGCCTTACCAACATCCGAATTTCTGGAAGGCAACTGGTTTGGTCTTCTACACTGTTGAGAACATCTTCGATCTCAGTCAGAAACCGATAAAGGCGATAATTCTCCCTTAACAAATCCCATTCTTTAACAGATTCAACGGATTCATATTGTCCCTGTTCATTGACAAGCCAATCTCTACCTTTCATACCTTACTTAAAAACTATTAGTAAAAAGAAATGAGGAGGTATTAAGAGTTAGAAGTCACGAGTGAGGAAGTGGGTATTTGTGTAATCTACATAACA
>JAQYWP010000826.1 GCA_029379285.1 Rhizonema sp. PD38 | reverse complement strand
AGACAAAGTCAGGGCTTCAGGTGTTTACAACGATCTTAGATGGCATATACAAGACTGGTCGCAAGGTCACAGATGAATTTAAGCAGATGATGGAGATTGTATTTGACGATTATTTGCCGCAATGGAATTATACAGCAGTGCCGCAGATCCCATAATTATGGATCTTATTTAATCTTCATTCCTTAGTATTTTGTAATATATTAGCAAAGCTCACAGATTTTTATTGATATTGTCTATGAGTCAGCAAACTTATCTCAAAGTGCCCTTTATTTGGGAAGAGCCTAAACCGTTGATTGAAATTCCACAGCGGTTGACTTTTGAGCTAGTCAAGGCAATGGGCAACAATCTATTAATCTCAGTTGTTGCGCGTGTCATGGCTTCATCAATGGATGAAAGTCATCAGAGAAAAGTTTCAGAACATTCGCCTCTTGAGGCGGTTGAGAAATATCTGAATTCGGCAAGCGATAGCTTCTGGTATCTTGATGACTGGTGGCAGTTTGGGATTAACGAAAATGGGGACATTGTAGGGTTTGTGCTTCCGGTTATCTTTTCTGGATGCGCTCAAGAAGGCAAACAGGAAGGAACAATCTACGATATTGGAGTGGTACCAGAGTACCGAGGGCTTGGTTTTGCAAACGATCTTTTGTTACTTGGAACACGTACATTACAAGACATAGGAGTTTATCGAGTATTTTGTGATACATCTATAAGAAACGTGCGAATGATTTCTGCGTTCAAGCAGGTTGGGTATCGACAGTACAGCGAACCTTGGGAACGTCCCCTTTGAGCATTTTATATTCGGTATTTTTTGGGGAGCCAAATCAATTAAACGAATCTTTCAATATAAGTGCGATCGCCTGTCGTACTTGGTCATTTTCCATCCGTTTTAGAATTACGCCCACGTATAAAAAATCCTACGATAATGAGTTTTAATTTATTAAAATTTCCCAAAAAATTCCTGCTCAGACTGGGGTTCCTAATTGTCTTACTACTGGTTATACTGTTGGCTTATAGGCTGTCGCTGCCAGTCACACTTACTTTTATGGTTCCAGAAACCGATGCGCTACAGTGGTCATCAGCGATCGCACAATTTCAACAGCACAACCCAGACATCAGAATTCGATTAAAAAAGGGACCAAATAACATTGAGGAACGACGACAACTCAACATCGAAGCTTTGCGAAGGGGAGAATACGACTTAGCATACCTCGACATCATCTGGGTGTCCAAGTTGGCAGAATTGGGGTTACTCAGGGATCTTTCCGACCGCATTTCCAATGAAGAACTGGCCAAGTTTTTGGCAAGTGATGTTGATGGTGGGCGCTATCAAGGCGGACTGTACAGAATTCCCTTTACTTCCGATGTGGGTATGCTTTACTACCGCAAAGACCTGCTAGAGTCGGTCAAAGAAAAGCCGCCAGAAACCTTTGAGCAACTGCTGCAAACGGCTCAGAAGTTGCAAAAGCATCCAGCCGTTGAGTGGGGTTACGTTTGGTCGGGCAAACAGTACGAAGGACTAGCGGCGATTTTTGTTGAGGTTCTCCAAGGCAAAGGTGGCTTCTGGATTAACCCTGTAACTTACGAGGTGGGACTCAGTAAACCAGAAGCAGTAGATGCAGTCGAGTTCTTACGCCACACAATTGTGCTGGGTATTTCCCCTAAGGATGTCATCGGCTATCAAGAAGAACAAGCCCAAAACTTATTCCTACAAGGCAAAGCAGTATTTCTACGCGACTGGCCCAACGTCTGGACTGTTGCCAAAAAATATCCGATTCATGGCAAGATCGGCATTAAACCAATGGTTCACGCACAAGGTAAGAGTAGTGGTGCTTGCAAAGGAGGCTGGGGCTTTGGGATTGCTACCAAGACAAGACATCCAGATGCCGCCTGGAAAGCCATTGAGTTTTTCACCAGCGCGGCGACTGAACGTCAGTTTGTTTTAAAAACAGGTGATTTACCTTCGCGCCGTTCATTGTTCATTGACCCACATATTGTGGACAGGTACAGTCACTTTCCAAAACTGCTAGAAGTGATTGAAAATTCCGTACTACGTCCGCCGATTCCTGAATATGACCAAGCTTCGGTGATTTTACAGCATTACCTGAGTGATGCCTTGACCGGAAGGCTCAGTTCTAAAGAGGCAATGGAAGCGGCAGATAAACAGACGCGTCAATGTCTAAGGGCTAGCAGTGTTAAACTCCCACACTCGTGCCATTTTGTCCCAGCTAGCAGTCGCTAGAGACTTGCCATCCGGGCTGAAGGCAACAGCAACGACGCCACCTGCGTGTTGTAAAGGAGGCCAAAAGGGTTGACCAGTTAAAGCCTTCCATACCCGTGCAGTGTTATCCCAGCTGGCAGTGGCGAGGTATTTGCCATCCGGGCTGAAGGCAACGGCACTGACGGCATCACTGTGCTGCAGGCTGTATTTGAGATGTGCGTTCGCGCTTACGGAGGTCATCTCCCATACCCGTGCCCAATGATCAGTACTCGCGGTGGCGAGGTATTTACTATCAGGGCTGAAGGTTACGGCAACAACGCCATCATCATGTTTCAAGGGAGACATAACTGCTCGTCCACTAATCGTCTCCCACACCCGTGCGGTGTTGTCCGAACTTGCGGTAGCGAGGTATTTACTATCAGGGCTGAAGGCAACAGCAACGACGCTATCTCCATGTTTCAAATCTGGTGTAACTGGTTTGTCACTTTTCACCTCCCACACTTTTGCGGTTTTGTCTAAACTGGCAGTAGCAAGGTATTTGTTATCGGGACTAAAGGTAACTGCCGTGACAAAAGCATTGTGTTGACGAGGACGCCCAACTTCTTTGCCGGTGCTTGTATCCCACACTCGTGCCGTACCGTCAGCACTTGCCGTGGCGAGGTACTTCTCATCTGGGCTGAAGGTAACATCCACGACGCCCGCTGAGTGTTGTAAAAGCGTCATATATTTAGTGGCTACCACATGCAATTGGACAGTACTATCTAAGCTGGCAGTAGCGAGGTACTTCCCTTTCGGGCTGTAAGCGACCGCTACGACGTTATCCCTATGCTGTGGTCGTAAGATTTCGCACGTCCCTGACTCTTTCTCTTTGAGTTTCCACTCCCAGATCCGGGCGCTATTGTCTAAACTGGCAGTCGCCAAGTATTTGCTATCCGGGCTAAAGGCGATCGCATTAACATCATCCTCATGTTGCAAAGAAACGAGGTGTTGGGCTTTTGACACAAGACACGGTTGCTTGGCAATGGTCGGAGTTACGAACAGCGAGTGTCCTAATAATACTAGCCCAATTGTCAGTACACTGAGAAAAAGGTAGACTAAACTTTTGAAGCGCCATCGCCTCTTAGCCTGAGGTCGCTGTAGTTCCTCTTCAATTTCTGCCAAACACTGCAAAATGACTTGCGTGTTTTGCGGTCGCCTTCCTGGGAACGGTGCCATAAAATAATCGAGTAAATCAGCCAACGACTTACTCACACTTGGCGCACTGTCTCGCCAAATCAACTCTCCAGTTTGAGGGTTTTCGGCAAACTCAATTGGGTGTTTGCCTGTGAGCAAATAGACGAAGGTGCGACCAAGGGCATAGAAATCAGATTGCGGTACGGCTTTGCCATTAACTTGTTCTAAGGGAGTGTAGCCTGGTGAAACAATGCCGGTGATATCACGCCTGCCACTAATTTTTGCCAGATAGGTATCCGTCACCTCCCTGACTGTACCAAAGTCAATTAACACCAGTTGCCCATTGGTTCTAAGCATGATGTTAGACAGCTTAATATCCCGGTGGAAAAGCTCGTTTTGATGCACCAGGTCTAGAATCTCAAAAAGCTGTCTGAGCCATTTCAAAGCTAAGGTGCCATCTATTGTACCATGAGAAAGTAACCACTGCTCTAACGTCTGCCCCTCAATTTTTTCCATCACCAAGCAGTACAGTTCCTTGGGACCATTTTTGGGTGCAAAGCTGAAGTAGCCATCCGACTCAACAGTAGGAATTCCCAGTGATTCAAGTCGCTGCAAAGTTCGTGCTTCTCGGTCAAACAAATGAACCCACTTGCGATTTTTGAGAATTTTGAGGACTTTTGGCGTGCCGCGATCGTCTACCTCAAAGATTTCTGTATCACGTTGTTCATCTAGTTTGCGTAGCGGTTTAACAAGGCGATACCGTTGTTGAATGAGTAATTGAGTACCGCAGGCTTGACAATGTTCTAGATTGTCGGGGTTTTGACGTTCCAGGCACTTAGGGTTAATACAATAACTCACATTCTATCTTTGTTATAGCAGTTGTCTTCTAACCGATGATCTACATACTCCATTACAGCAGGTTGTAGCGTGAACCGAGCAGCAC
>JAQYWP010000825.1 GCA_029379285.1 Rhizonema sp. PD38 | reverse complement strand
GAAGTAACAGTTCTCCTACTTTATATATATATTCTGCTCTTGCTGGGGCAGGGACGAGTCGCCAAGTTCGGTAAGCCTGACGCGCAGCCGCAACGGCGGCATTCACATCAGCAGCTACTGAACGGGGAAAGGTAGCAACAAGTTCGCTGTTAACAGCCGGGTTGCGGCTTTCTAAAGTATCTCCCGATACAGCATTCAGCCATTGATCGGCGATGTGGTTTTGACAAATAAGTGGAGTCATTAGCGGTAATTTTATGTTCGTTTAATGAGTTGTAAATAAAAGATAGGTTATTACTCTCCTTGCTCTCATGTATTACCGATATTTTACTTTCTCTGCTTCTTGACGTGCGGTTGATTTAATGGTTATTTGGGAGTATTTACGCTTGCTTTTAACAGGAAAAAGAGTGCGCTGAAGCGCAACTAAGAACTTTATTATAAGTGTTTAATCGGACATAAGTGGTTAGGAGTTAGCTAATTGCTTTTTGTGCTTGATGACAAAGCTCTTTGTGAAACTGACTGTTACTGGCTAGTATTCCACCCCACTGATTGATATCACCAGTGTTGTACTGCAATGGTGTACCATCAAAATGGGTGAACTGACCACCAGCTTCTGTTAAAATCAGTTCTGGTGCAGCCATATCCCAATCTTTGGGAGCAGATTTGCCTGAAAGGGAAATATAAACATCTGCTTTTTGTTCAACAATTGCAGCAATTTTACAACCGATACTGCCAATAGCTTTTTGCTGTTGACACGGTAATTGTTGCAGCAACTTATCTAATGTTGCATTTCTGTGGGAGCGACTCACGACTACAGTTAAATCCTCAATGCGTTCTCGTGATGCTACTTTGACTGGAACTTTGCTATCGCGAGTTTCTACAAACGCACCACCGCCTTTGACTGCATAGTACAACTTTTCGGCTTCAGGGACTGCTACAACTGCCAAAACTGGACGTCTTTCCTTGATTAAGGCAATATGAACTGCGTATTCTCCTGTTTTTTCGATAAAGTCTCGTGTACCATCTAAAGGGTCGATGATCCACACCCACTCAGAATTCCCTTGCGAGTCTGGTTGTGATTGATATGTTTCTTCACTGATGTAGGCAAAATCTTCTGTACCTAAAACTGCTTGTAAGTTCTCTAAAATAAATTGACTTACCGCAAGATCCGCAGCAGTGACAGGGTCATCTTGTTTGTATTTTACATCTAAGTTGCCATCGCCTTTTTGATTGTAGTAAGACCTCAGTATTTCTGCTGCCCTCCAACCCACGGAACAAGCTAGCTCTAGTATTTGTTTTATATCTTGCATCGGTAATTCATCAATATTTTTACTTAATTCGAGCCTGACATCCAATGACGGGTGCCAAAAAACTGACAGGAAAAAGAAGCAATTTTAGCTGACAGCGAGAGTGCAGCCGGAAAACTTTCGTGTAAAATATAGTGACAAAAAGCACCGTGAAAAATGTCTCCAGCCCCTAGTGTATCAATAGGTTGAATATTTGGCACTTCTAAAACCTCAATTTTATCACCTGTTAAATATTGAAGAGGTTTTTCTCCTTGAGTGATAGCAATGTGAGGAATGCCTATGCCATGAAGATAGGCAAAAACTTCTTCTGCTGTGTGACACTCAGGGGGATAAAAATTAGCAGAACAAATGGCATAATCGACGAAAGGTAAGAGTTCGTCAAACCCTGGTTTCCAACTTCCACCATCGATAATAACTGGTATATTCCGGAGTTTAGCCATTTGGGAAATCGCCTTACCAACTGCCATTTGATGCCCATCGATCAACACGACATTAACATTTGACAAAATCTCTTCGGGGATCGCTTCGATGGTTGCTTGAGTTTGAAGGGCGTTAATGGAAATAACAGCCCGTTCACCAGTTGTTTGGGTGACAATAATAGAGGAGATAGGTGGTGCGTGGGTTGTGGTGGGATTCAAATCAGCGATCGTCACTCGATAAAAAGCCAAATCTCCTTTAATCAACTGCGTGACTGGATGAGTACCCACAACTCCCAACACGACAGATTCGTTACCCAAATGCCTAAAGGCGACAGCCGCATTTGTTGCTGGACCACCTGCGGTTACGCTATAGTCAGAAGCGACAATCTTCTGATTCCTGCTGGGAGGAAAATCAGCAAGGTAAATTAGATCTAAAGTGACTAAACCGACAAATAAACCGTGATGAGTCATTGGTAGTTGTTAATTGGAGATTGATAATGAGTGATTGGTTATTGACGCTAACGTCAGTTGCCTAGTAGTCGGGCTAACCCGGATGCAGCACTGGCTCACAAAGCACAAAGGACAAATGTCATATGCAAACCGATCCAAAACCAGGAACACTTTACGTTGTCGGAACACCAATTGGCAACTTGGAAGATATGACTTTCCGAGGAGTGCGAATTTTGCAAACAGTGGATCTAATTGCGGCGGAAGACACACGCCACACAGGTAAGTTGCTTCAACATTTTCAAGTGAAGACTCCTCAAGTAAGTTACCACGACCACAATCATCGGAGCCGGATTCCAGAATTATTAGATCATCTGATGAATGGTAAGGCGATCGCTCTAGTGACGGATGCGGGTATGCCAGGAATTTCCGATCCAGGATATGAGCTAGTAAAAGTCTGTGTTGAGGCTGGAATAGGTGTGGTACCAATTCCAGGCGCATGTGCTGCAATTATAGCAATGAGCGCAGCTGGACTACCAACCGAACGGTTTGTTTTTGAAGGATTTCTGCCAGCAAAGAGTCAGCAACGGCGAGAACACATAGAGTCTCTGAAAACAGAACTCCGCACTATCATTTTGTACGAGTCTCCCCATCGCTTGCGAGATACTTTACAAGATTTAGGAGAAATTTTGGGCAATGAGCGTCAAATTGTGCTAGCACGAGAGTTGACGAAGTTGTATGAGGAATTTCACAGGGCTTCGATAGCAGAGGTGATCGCTGATTATGGCGATCGCGAACCTCAAGGTGAATATACAATTATTGTTGCTGGTGCTTCACCCAGTCAACCGCAGTTTTCAGAAGCTGAGTTGAAAGCTGAGTTAACAAAGATTGTAAGTCAGGGCGTCTCGCGATCGCAAGCAAGCCGTCAGTTAGCAAAAGTTACCTCGCTTCCCCGTCGGCAACTTTATCAATTAGCACTTGCTATCGAAACAGTTGACCCAGACACAGAGAATAAGTAAACTATTACGGGTCAATTAATACATCTACATTTTCCTGACCTTAACTGCCCACCTTTAAAAGGAGTGGAAAGAATAATAGTAGGGGTGTATTAACTATTGACTAAGATATTTATGCTTTTTTATACGATTGTAGGAAAAATTAACTTTCCCATGTTCAGAATTCTGAGTGCATGTTGACAAGTTAAATTAGCACTCAGCAAATATAGAAGACATGAGAAAACTCACTTCGAGAGCGTTACTCATCTTAGAGCGATAAGTCAAGGTAAGACTTGTAACATGATAGAAAAAACCTTTTTTATCTCGATTTGTCTAACTGAGAATACATGAGCACATTCTAGATTTGCGCTAGTCCAAAAATCTCTATCTTGTAATGAGGGTTTGAAACTCCATGTTTATCCACTTGTGGTTAGGTTTGGGTAGATTTTTAGAGGCGGTGATGAGAGAGTATGTCAAAATGGGAAAGATTGATTACGAGGAAAAAGTCAGAATGACCCAGGTGGTTTTAGGAGAAAATGAAGGAATCGATTCAGCTTTACGTCGGTTTAAGCGTCAAGTTTCTAAGGCAGGAATTTTAGCTGATGTTAAGTATCATAAGCACTTTGAAACGCAAGCAGAAAAGCGCAAACGCAAAGCCGTGGCAGCTCGACGCCAACGACGTTTTAAATGAACATACTATGATGTCTACGTCGCTTAACGCTCCTGATATGTTAATCAAGCTACACGGCTCTCGTTATGATTGTTATAAAAAATTAGTTTTTTGGAAGCACGCTTCTTCCTGAGGTATGAATTAATAGCTTCAACAATGCCTTGAAGTCGGTTAAGAACCTAGTTATGGTGAGATGGAGCAGCTAAATCGCTGCCCATCAAACCAACTCAAAGCGAGCATTCAGCTATTAGCACTTCAGAAGTCATATCATGTGCGAATGCGTGCGAAGAGTTGAATGATGACATTAAGATTTAGGAAAATAGATAGTACGGCTATTACAAATATTCATTGCCTTTTCAACTCCTTGCTTCAGACAAAGTTCCAAGCATTCAACAACATGTTGTAGTATAAGAGACATTATATCGGTTTCAGCTTTGGAAAATCTCCCTAGCACAAAAGAAACAGAGTCAGATTCAGCACTAGAAGCAGAGTCTTTTGGTC
>JAQYWP010000824.1 GCA_029379285.1 Rhizonema sp. PD38 | reverse complement strand
TCACAGATGTCAATTCCCGCCACCGGAGCTTGGAATGCACGCGCACAACGCTCCGATAATTCACGCAATGCATCGTCAATTTCTGCTGGGCTGAATTTACCACCTTGACACAAATTAGAAATAAATTTACCTTCTGCGACATATCGATAAAATGCAAAATTAGCTTTGTAATTAATCACACGTACTCGGATGTCGCGGTCTGGCTTGCGGATTCTTTGCTGCAAATACACAGGCAAATTCGCCGAGAAATATGGTTGCGCTGCCTCTTGTAAGGCTACGGCATCCTCCACCAGCATTACACCTTGGCCCTTTGCACCAGAGACTGGCTTAATCACTAGCGGAAACTGCAATGCTGCGATCGCCAATTCCAATTGTTGCGGTGAGCCGACCAGCCAGGTTGGAATATGTGGAATCCCTAGTTTGCTCATCAATGCCGACGCCACAAACTTGTTTTGTCCAGTGCTAAGTGCCGCCGCGTTGTTAAGCACCTTGATGCCAGCCATTTCAAACGCTGTCATCAACCATTCCCCACGTTCACGGTGATGTAACGAAGTCCAGCCAAATACCAGATCCGGACAATAGACCTGTCCATCGAGCCAGAAAGAGATACTGCCGACATCCATCTGCACAGTAATGCTTTCAGGAGCGCTCACCGTAACCGCGTGTCCATGCTCAGCTAGTATTACCCGTAACGCGCTCACGTCTTCGGTTATTTCGCGACATAAAATTAGTATTTTAGACATACAATACAGGCAGCGAACCTACTGCCCCTCCGGTTGCGAAGTTGATCGCCGCAGAGCGATCGGCTGGAGCACTTCTCACCAAGGGCGCTCCGCCAGCCTTGCCATCCATCACATACACGCCATACACGCTCCGCCCATGATAACTACAGCTACCATGCTGCGGATGCGAGGTCGTAAAATGCTCAATCAGTGGGGGATAAAATTTTTGCACCACAAAAGGTTCAACAGCATCTGTCAATATTGTTTTCAATATTCGTTGCCATTCCTCAGACGCAACTTCTCGTCCAACCACCACCCCTTTCCCGGCATATCCAAGTGCTGGTTTTAAAATTAGCTCTTGCTGCTGGGCAATTGCTAGTGTCAATTGGCTTTCCTGTAAATGTGCCGTCCATGGAATCCAGTGCCTGACCAATTCACGCTGCGCTATCGATGCCTGCGGGTCTTCTGCATATTGTTGCAATAATGCCAATGCCAATTTGCTGCCGAAAATCTTGCCAGACTGGGGAACTGGCATATCAACCTTATTTGCACAAACCGCCGCCTTCAGTGCAGCATAACTCGTGACATCAGCCAATACGTTTTCCGCCGAAAACAACGGGTAAACCCAATCTATCGGCTGTCCATTGCAGCGCAAATGTTGGCCATTCCATTCAAGTTCTTTTTGACTGCAAACTGTGGCATGCGTATGTCCACCCTGATTCAGAGCTTGTGCCATCTGCCTCAGTGTTCGCTGCATTAACGGCAACGCTACAGCATCTTCAATGATTGCGCCATGACTGCCACTAGTTACCTTGGCTGCTAAATACTTAACCCAATTTGTCAAAGGAATGTGATTCTGCTGCAATCCCAGCAAATAAGGCAATGAAGTCTGAATTAAACCACCTACCGAACTGCCAACATTGAATTCAACAATCTTGAGACCATCAATGGTTTTCACCAAATCGGTGCGGGCGAACACATCTGGCGTAAATCTGGCTTTCCCCCACAAAAGTATTTCGAGTTCTGCCACAGAAAAACCCAGCATCGCCCCAAACTTAGCGAGATCGCCATCACACCATCGTTTACAAATTTCCCACAATAACGTAAATAGTGCATGCGTTGTGCTTGCCACGCTATCCAATTCGCTCTGTGTTAAAGCAGGACCGTCCACCACAATTTCGGAGTCCTGGAGAATCAAATTTTTTTTATATGCGCGCAAAGCCAAATTGTCCGGCCAAGCTACAGTTGTTTTTAACAAATTTAACCTCCTAAATTTCTTGACACAAGTGCATCTCGTTTCAACATTCATCTCGACGTACATAGTGTCCGTCTTTTAGATTCTGTCGCTCAGGCTCTTTAGCATTAATAACCCTCGACCTCAATGACCAGTTTTAAACGACAGACTCGATTAGGCTGATTGACTGACAGAAGTCCAAGCGCCAAGTCCTATAAACTTTACTAAATAAGAACTTCAGCCATTTAAAAAAGTGCTTATGTGCAATGACGAACGTAGTATTGGAATACTAACTACTAACATATAGTTCAAAGCCTTGCTTAATCTTGCTTTTGCCACTTCAAGCAATGGATCGCTCAACTCCTTATAGCGTGGTCAATAGCAAAGTTTTGTCAGTCAACCAGGTTATAAGAGGAGGTAATCGTAATTGTATTGACACCAAGCTTCTACTTCACTGTTTATAGCATAGATAGACAAGCTATTGACTTGAGCGCTACTTAATAATTCATTTTCCATAGTAAAGTTTGAGTCATACGACTCTGGAGACAATGAGTTAACTTCTTCACAGGCGCTTTCAAAATAAGTCGATTCTACAGGTGAGATACTTTGAATTGATTCCACATTAGCTCTTTTTTGAGATTGATTAGCTTGCTAATTTTGTATGATTTGTTTAGCTTTCTTAGAGCTAAATATTTCGCAATCTTAATAACTTACAGAATCGTTATTTCTTTGATTTAATTAGATTCGGCTAGATTCCGAAAAAAATTGATGTTAGTTTTACCCAAATTTCTTGCAAAAAAGGTACAGGGTGGTTTCATGCAGCGAGAGAAAAAGAATATACGTAAATAGAGAGAAATAAAATCACTGCATCAAAAGATTCAGATGCTAATATCACAAAACCTCTTCAAGATGATTGTGCGTTGACAACACTCCATAACGTTCTTCCACCTTTTCTATAAACCACAAGTCATCTGAGCTAGAGGTCAAGGCAAGATAAGGACGAAAACGGAAATAGAAACATACATTAGGCATACATTTGTCGCTTTACTCCTTATCTTTATCTACGTTTGAATAAGTTTTTTTATGCAACTCGCGGTTTAAGTCAACGCTTTCATGCTGACCAATTAACTTATACACGAGTGAATCATAATCCATGTGGTTGACAAGGCAGAGGGCAGCTATGCTGAAGGAACCCCAGCCCTACAACGTGAGGATTCAAATAAGGAGACCCTGTTACTTGCGAAGTCTGCCGGGGGAAGCTTCCCCCGGCGAGCTTCGCGCGCTACGCGTCCCGCATGTGATTTTACTTTCTATTCCGGATAAATCCGGGGGCTTGGACCCATTACGGGCAAAGCAGGGCAGAAGGCATTCAATATCGGTATAAAAAATAATTTTACATAGCTGCCCTCTGCCGACTGCCGTCACGCCGATGCTTGGGAGAGATGGTCATGGCCATAATTGTATATTCTTTGAAAAACCGGAAAATCCTTTATCGGATTTGTATCAAATTTTAAGTGCAAATAAAGGTGATCGCATACTTCTTGGCGGAAGGAGCGATCACCTTTAAGTAAAACCTAATATCGGATTACTCAGATCATGACACAAATTCCAGGTGCGGGTGATGTACGTGGTGCTATTGTACCAGTTGAGATTATTACCAGTAACGAATTAACTTTTGAAGAACAACGTGAGCGTCAGTACCTAGAACGGGTGGTAGAAAAGTCGTTTTATGAAGCGGGTAAAGCATTGAGGGAGTTGCGTGATCGCAAACTCTACAGAAGTACACACAAGACTTTCTTTGAGTATTGTAAGGATAGGTTTGGTTACAGCAGCCGCCGACTGCCCGATCTTCTTATAGAGGCTGCTGCTATTGTGAACAATCTTTCAGAAAAATGCGATCCATTGGATCTCATTTTGCCAACTAATGAACGTCAAGTCCGACCATTGACTAAACTAGAACCAGATCAACAATGGGAAGCATGGCAGCTTTCAGTAGAGAAAGCAGGTGGTAAAGTACCAACTGCGAGAATTGTTAGCGATGTAGTTCAACATATAACAGAGCGTACAAACGTACCAAAAAATTCTCACTATTTAGGGCAAGTGTGCCAAATTTTATCAAGGAATAATCCTGAGTTGAAAGGGAAAAGCTTGTGCTGGTGTATCGTGAGTAAAGTGAATGATTTTAGCTGTACTGTGACAGCTTGGGATGGAGAGTACATTGTGAAGATAGACCACCTCAAATCTCTCGATTACTCTGACGCTGACTGCAAGCAAGTGCAACTCTTGTGCGATCGTATTACTAAGCTCCTCCATCTCAATGATTTGGAGGATGCGACATATGCAGTTCTAACGCATTTAGGAGAAATCAAGCGCCCCTATT
>JAQYWP010000097.1 GCA_029379285.1 Rhizonema sp. PD38 | reverse complement strand
AGTTTTAAGCCTTTTGTCTGTATCGATAGCTACAAAATTAGATGCGCTTACCCTGTTGATTATTGTGAGAAGTGACTACCGCTTCTTTGAGTGCAGGGTGTTGTTTCAATGCTGCTTCAACTTCTCCCAACTCAATGCGGAAACCATTGATTTTCACCTGAAAATCTTCCCTTCCCAAAAATTCAATATTGCCATCGCTTAAGTACCTTCCCAAATCCCCAGTTTTATATAGTCTTTCTCCAGTCACCGGATGAGTAATAAAACTGTTGTTGGTTTTTTCTTCATCTTGCCAATACCCTTTAGCTAATCCAATACCCCCAATATAAAGTTCTCCACTTACCCAAGTTGGAGTTGTTTGCATCAATTGGTTGAGAACATAAAAGCGTTGATTATTTAAAGGTTTACCGTAAGGAATACTCTTCCAACTCGATTCCACTTGATCAATCGGGTAAAAAATCGACCAAATCGAAGCTTCGGTAGCTCCTCCCAAACTGACAACTTGTATTTTTGAGTATAGTGATTTAACTTTTTCGGGTAGGTCAACGGGTAACCAATCGCCACTGAGTAACACTAATCGTAAACCACCCACTTGTTTATTTGCTTTTCCTGACAAATGTTCAACTAATATTTGCATCAAAGCTGGAACCGTATTCCAAATGGTGACTTGATGAGCATTAAGTAATGCCAACCCGTGGGCAGGATATTTGATTCTACACTCCTGTGGTTCGGGAATTACTATAGCTCCACCAGCTGCTAAGATACCAAAGATATCGTAAACAGATAAGTCAAAGTCCAGTGCTGATAGTGCTAATACTCGGTCATTAACTCCTACGCCAAAGCGTTTGTTAATATCTAAAATTGTGTTAACTGCTCCCTTGTGGTCAATCATCACACCCTTGGGATTCCCCGTAGAACCGGAAGTATAAATTACGTAGGCTAAATCATCGGGGGTTTGTACGGTTTCAATTAAGTTTAAATCTGCTGCTTGTAACTCTGAAGAGGACACACTTAAACATTCAATACCCGACGGTAAAGATAAGTTTTGTTGAAGTTGTGGTTGGGTGACAACCAACTTGACTCCTCCTTGTTCGAGTAAATACCGTTGCCGTTCTTGGGGAAATTCTGGCGAAATAGGAAGATATGCTGCTCCGGACATTAAGATTCCCAAGACTGCCACTATTTGCTCCCAACCTTTCTCCATAATGACGGCTACTAAAGTGTTAGGAGTTGCACCCCGAAGCCGCAGTCGCCGTCCTAAACTATTTGCAAGTTGATGTAATTGCTCGTAGGTGAGAGTTTGGTATGGGGCAATCACCGCAGCTTGTTGAGAACGCACTACTACTTGCTTGTAGAACAAACCCTGTAAAGTTTCTTGGTCAATAGCAGTATCAGTATCGTTAACTGCGACAATAGAACTTAGCTGTTGAGGTGGTAATAGTTGGGGATGAGTTTCTGACCAAGCTGAATCTGTGTTGGCTAGTTGTTCTAACCAATTACAATAGCTTGCAAACATATCTTTAATTAAACCTGGTGGAAACAATTGTTCTACCACATCCCAATTAAATACTAATGCTCCGTCTGACTCAGATATTTGATGATCTAACCAAACTTGCGGAGTTTGGCTGATGGAGTAAACTACCTCTCCCAGCCAATTTGATGATGATGTGTTTTCTATTAAGGAGTTGAGTCCTAAGGTGCTAGTAAAAACTACACCCATTGGTTGAGTACTACAGCGCCGCCGTAATTCCCGTTGTACTTCTACTCCACTGACATAGCTGTGGTCTAAATCTTGCCACAGTTGCTGTTGCAGTTTTTGAGCGTGAACTGTAAATGAGTAGGCAATACTGTGGTCAACTTCTAATAATGTCAGTGAGGTAAAGTCTCCCACTAATTGATTGACTTGGGGATGGAAGTTGAAACGATTGAATAAGGTGAGATTGATTGTAAAGTTGGGACTTTTACTCCAGTAGTTTAAGACATCGGCAAAAGCTGCCAACAACACTGCACTATGAGTCAGATTTGCTTTAGTCGCTCGCTGTTTTAATTGTTGCCATTCTTGAACTTCGAGTCGAGCGCTGTGACACTTAAATTCTGGTTTGGTGACAGAAGATGGGTGTAATGCAAAAGGCAGTTCTGGTGCTGGTGGTAAATTACGATTGAACCAATATTCCTGGGTTTTTTGATATTGTGGCGTGTCTTTGAGTAATAATTCTGTGAGAACGTAATCCCGGAAGGAAATTTCTAGTGGTGGTAAGTAGGTAGATGGGTTTTCATAAAGTTGTTGCCATTGTTGTCCCAGCAATATCATACTCCAAGCATCAGCGATTATTGCGTCAAAGCTTAGGTGGAGACGGGTTAGTTTTTCATCTAATCTTGTGGCGCGGATTTTGAATAGAGGCCATTGTTCTGCTGGTAATACTTCGTGAGACATTTGTAAGCGAATTGCCTCTAGTTGCTCGGAGATGTCTGATGGTAATTGGCAGCGTAAATCTAGTACTTCTATGGAGTATGGAGGTACTTTTTCTAGAATTTGCTGTTCTCCAGAGGCTAACACCACTGCTCTGAGCATATCGTGATGTTCAACCAATTTCTGCCAGGCTTGATTGAGTTGTGGTAAATTTAAATCGTCGCAATCTAGTTCTATGTAAACGTGAGTAGAAATGTTACCGAGGTCAAAGTTTTGATTGCGACCTAGCCAGTAAGCTTGTTGGATATCTGTGAGTGGGAAGGGTTGATATTTTTTTTCTGGGGTAGGTACTATGGTGGGTAAAGTTATGGTTGATGAATTCTTATCATTACTAGTCCGCAGTTGAGTGATTGTCCGAGCCAATTGAGCAACGGTGGGGGATTCAAATAATGTCCCTAGTGCAATTTCTAAGGAATAGGCTTCTCGCAATCTAGAAATAATTTGGGTTGCCAGTAAGGAATTTCCCCCTAAGGTGAAGAAATTGTCGTTGATACCAACTCGTAACAACCCTAAGCACTCTGCCCAAATCTGAGCTATTTTCTCCTCTGTAGGAGTTCTCGGATGCAAAAACTCGGCTTGATTGCTAGAATTTTGAGTCCATCCTACTACATTTAGGGTTCCTGAGAGAAACGCATTGCGGCAAGCGTGGCGCTGAATTTTGCCACTGGAGGTTTTGGGAAGAGACCCACTTTTAATCAGCACAACCGCATAAACTTTAAGCTCGTGTTCTTCTGCTACTGCTTGATGGATAGCCTCAACTACTTCCGAAACATCTAAATTCTCCAATTGATCGCGCTCAATCTCTTGAACAACCACCAGTCGCTCTTCACCATTCACCTCAACTGAAAATGCCGCTCCACCGTTGAAGCGCAGTGCTTTGTGGCTACGTTCGACAGTCAATTCAATATCCTGGGGATAATAATTACGACCCAAAATGATAATTAAATCTTTAATTCGCCCCGTAACGAACAACTCGCCGTCTAGTATAAATCCCAGGTCGCCAGTACGTAAAAACGTTTCCTCTCCTGCGTCTTGCAGTTGTGCTCGAAAGGTTTTCTCAGTTTCCTCGAAGCGCTGCCAGTAGCCTAAAGCAACACTAGGATCTGATACCCAAATCTCGCCAACTTCATCTGGGGCACATTGAGTCAACTTTTCAGGATTGACAATCACTACTTTGGTATCGCCCACCAAGGAACCGCATCCTGGTATCGTTCGTCTCTGAATGTGATGTTTGGTCGCCTCAACTACCTGATTTTTTTGTAGCGATGCTGCGTCAAAGGTGCAAAACACCGGAAGTTCTCCCATTCTACTGGTGGAAACTCCCAGAGTTGCTTCCGCAAGTCCGTAACCTGGTGCAAACGCCTCAGCCCGAAAACCGTATGGAGCAAATGTTTGAATAAAGTCTTGCATGACTTTAGGACTAATTGGTTCAGCGCCAATACCTGCTGATTGCCAACTGCTTAAATCCAGTTGCGTTCGTTGCTGTGGTGTAATCCGACGCAGGCATTGATCGTAAGCAAAGTTCGGGCCCTGGCTATGTGTGCCTCGATAACGGGAAATAGCCTCAAGCCAGTCGAACGGGCGCTTGATAAACGCAAAAGGTGACATCAAGTAGCAAGGGGTATTAGTATACAACGGTACAATCGTACCTTGAACCAATCCGTAATCGTGGAAATAAGGCATCCATGTCACCGTGACGCTATTTAGTGCATACTCCAAAGCATTTTGTAAGTAAGCTGCATGATGTATCAAATTACCGTGGCTCAACATGACTCCCTTTGGTGTTGAGGTGGAGCCAGAGGTGTACTGGAGGTAGGCTATGGTATCGCGATTAATCTCTGGTTGAAGCCATTCCTGAGCTTTAGAGTCTGCAACTTCTTTTGTGCATAGCCAGTGGACATTTGGGAATTCACAGATAATGTGTGATGTGTTTTCCACAAGCTGAGTCTGGATACTCTCGGTTGTTAGCACAAGAGTTGCCCCAGCATCAAGGGCGATCGCTTGAAGTCTGGGTAGCGATCGCTTTAGTCGAGTTGAATCGGGTGGGGGTGCCGGAATGGCGATAACACCAGCATACAGACAACCGAAAAAGGCGGCAATGAATTCCAAACCCTGTGGGTAAAGCAGCAATGCCCGTTCTCCACCG
This sequence comes from Rhizonema sp. PD38, assembly GCA_029379285.1. Taxonomy (GTDB): domain Bacteria; phylum Cyanobacteriota; class Cyanobacteriia; order Cyanobacteriales; family Nostocaceae; genus Rhizonema. The sequence continues at coordinate 9,444 of JAQYWP010000097.1, read as the reverse complement.
GCTTTTAGAGATTGTAAATAGGCAGCGATCGCCCGTGCGCGTCGATCCAACTGTTCAAAAGTTAGGTTGCCTGCTTCTAAGTTTCCATTTTGTAAAAACGTATAAGCTGCTCTCGACGGTTGATGTAATGCTCTGTGGCGCAGTAAATCTACTAAAGTATTAAAGTTCAAGGAAGTTTCTGTTAGGGAATTTTGATATAGCGTTTCCTAGTCTGCTAAGGTATAAATTTATCTGTGTTTATCTGTTTTTCGTGTACCTCATGTTTGGGAGAACCGCTATAGTAAATAGGTGAATTTTTCATTACACATCAAGTCGATTAACATAATGAACTGGATATAGCAAGAAATAAATAGCAACTGATGTCCATCACTCCTTCAACTTGCTAATTATTGTAAAATTCGGTGATGACGATGTGAAAGGTTCTTTATTGTAATTTCCTAACTTAGTTTCAATTGCAAACCCGTTGTACTTAAGCAACGCCTCAAGCTCGTTCGGGTGATAAAGCCGATACGTCACTTCTTCAACAAACTCTTTCTGATGTTCTATTAATTTAAAAAACAGCTTTTGATGGCATATCTGCTCGGTCAAATCAAATCTAGCAGCAGCAGTCACCACAACTGTCCCTTTTCCACCAGGATCTTGGTACGCCGAATATAGATATGGATAATCATCCCATAAATCCTTTAAACCAGCTTCTGTATAGTAATTAAATGTATCTACAATAAATCTTCCTTCTGGTTTTAAATGTTTTTTAACAGAATGAAAACATAATTCTAAATCTTCTATCGTTAGAAGATGGCAGATAGAGTTGAGAGGAAATATAATCAATGAAAACTTCTCTTCTATATCGAAGTTTCTGGCATCAGCTTCGAGCCACCTTACCTTAGAAGATTTTCTTTTGGCTGCCTCTATCATCGATGCCGAAACATCAATTCCCGTTACCTGCCAACCTTTCTCTGCTAAAGGGATAGCTATTCTTCCAGTACCGCAACATAGTTCTAAAATAGCATCGCCATACTGGTCAGCCATGTCACTTAAGAAAGCAAGGTCTAACTTATTCAAATTGGGTACAAGATAAAAATTATCATATATCAAATCGTAATGCTTGCCATCATAATGAATAGATCCTGTATCGATAATATTAATAAGGTTTGACGACTCCACTTCACTTTGGATAATTTGTTTTTCTAGTTTGTTATTCATTTGCTTTCTTTCCTTTATGCAATCGAAACAAAATTTCCTAAAATAGGTTTTATTTATTAAATTAAAAAGCTTATTGTAACAGGAAAAATTAAATTATTTATCAAGTAACAATAAAAATTCAGACAAAACTGTTTCAGGATATTGAATAAGCTGTTTTAGTATGTTATGATAGTCTCTAAAAAAACATTCAGTACTTTTATCTGGAAAGCAATTTATACTATAGTAACAGACAATTTCAATCGTTTTCAAATATTCATTTTGAGAATTAATATAAAGTTCTAAAGGAGAACTTGGCTCATCCCACAACTCATGTTCAAGGCAAATTGATGCAACTTCGCATTCTAGAATGCTACTATGCCAACGTATTGGCGGAGCCATACTAACATTGATTGTACGGATAAATTCTAATTCGCTAATAGTTTTAATAGATTTCTCAGGAATATCTTGATTGGCAAGTGCTTCACTAATCGTTTGATTAACTTGCTTTAAAAATGTAAGTCCTGCTTGAAAATTATCAACTTTGTCATGCAACAATATGTCGTTGATAAAGCAACCAAGCATTTTTTCTACTTTTGGCGTGCTTCGATTGGCTGTGGTTGCCAGTATTATAATGTCAGTTTGTCCACTCAATTTATATAAAAGTATCTTTAACGCAGTCAAGATGATAGCGAATATAGTTACCTCTTGCGAATGGCTTAAAGCTTCCATTAAGGCAACTTGAGCGGACGGCAGAGCAATTGAATAAGATCCCGCTTGTTTGCTACTATTATTAAACTGTGGCTGAAAGGTAGGCAGAAGATCGAGTTTGGTTGGAATATTAGCTAGTTTTTTCAGCCAATAAGAACGCTGCTTTTCCAACACCTTTTCGTTTAACCACTTTTGTTGCCAAAAAGTAAAATCTGCGTATTGAATCATTACTTCCGGTAAAGGTGAAGGTAAGCCATTTGAGAAAGCTTCATAGAGCGTTCCTAATTCCTGTAATAAGATGCTATATGACCAACCATCCGTGATGATGTGATGCATTGTTATCATTAACCAATGCTTTTGAGATGGGAAACATAGCAATGTTGTTTTAATTAATGGGGCGGAAGTCAGATCGAAATGATGTAGGGCTTCCTGATTACAAAGTCTTATGGCTTCAACTTCTTGCTCTTGCTCGGATAAGTGTTGTAAATCTATTATATTTAAAGGCAAAGTTAGAGATGGAGCAATGACTTGTACGGGTTGCTCCTTCACAACAATAAAAGTTGTACGCAAGATTTCATGGCGGCGAATAATCTCATTGATGCTTTTTTCTAATATCTCCACAAAGAGTAAACCATTGAAACGTAAAGCAATAGGAACGTTGTAGGCACAACTATCAGGATAAAACTGTTGTGATAACCATATATACTCTTGTGAAAAAGACAACGGTATGTGTGTGCCTCGCGCCACAGGTACAAGAGGTGGTAGAGTATCAAACTTTGTGCTGCCCTCAGATTGCTCTTGTAATCCTTCTTTTTGCACAATCTCTATTACCTGTGCTAAAGAAGCTATAGTAGGTGCTTCAAATAGAGAACGTATTGGCAATTCAATCGAAAAAGCAGACCGAATGCGAGAGATAATTTGAGTTGCCAGTAACGAGTGTCCTCCTAGTTCAAAAAAGTTGTTGTTAACACCCACTTGTTGCAGTCCCAAAACTTCAGTCCAGATTGCAGCTAAAATTTCTTCCGTTGGGGTTGTGGGTGCAATAAAGGTATCATCCAGTTCCCTAGCCCAATTGTTGAGTACCCTGAGAGCGCGACGGTCTACCTTACCGTTAGGAGTTAGGGGTAACGCTTTCAACAGTACAAAAGCACTTGGCACCATATAATCGGGTAACTTTTGTTTTAGGTAATTACGCAAGTTTCTAGTTACTTTACGCTGCAAAGCTTTCCATGAGTTTTGAGTTTCCATGAGATACCTAGGTGCACAGACAACATAAGCAACAAGATGTTTATTGCTAGGATTGTTTTCTTGAGCAACGACCACTGCTTGGATAACGGTAGGGTGTTGTGCCAGTATCGCTTCAATTTCTCCTAATTCAATGCGAAAACCCCGAATTTTGACTTGGTTGTCGATGCGATCTAAGAACTCAATGTTGCCGTCCGGTAGATAGCGTGCTTTATCCCCAGTTTTGTACAATCGTTCTAATTTATCGATAAAGGGGTTAGGGATAAATTTTTCTTCAGTTAAATCGGGACGATTGAGATAGCCTTGTGCCAAAGGAATGCTACCAACGTACAACTCTCCAATAACTCCAATGGGAACTGGTTGCAGTTGGTTATCCAGTAAATAAATTTTGGTGTTGTTGATGGGACGACCAACGGGCGGAAGTGCAGGCCAAGAAGAAGGTGAACCTGTTAAAGTGAAGGCTGTGACGACGTGGGTTTCGGATGGTCCATATTGATTTTGTAGGGTGCAGTTGTTCAGCTTGGTAAACCAACTGGCAATTTGTCTAGTGATCTGCAACTGTTCGCCAGCAGTAATAATTTCACGAAGACTTGTAGGAACTGCTTCCTGAACTTCAGCTACCTCAGCTAGTTGCTGTAGAGCCACAAAGGGAAGAAACAGTATGGCAATAGCTTTGACCTCAAGAAAACGCAACAATTGCACGGGGTCTCGCCTCACTTCATCTGCAATTAAGACCAGTGTTCCACCAGCATACCAAGTAGAAAATATCTCTTGAAACGAAACATCGAAGCCTATGGGAGAAAATTGCAGTGTCTTTGCTTCCCTAGAAAGTGTTGAATTTTTTACTTGCCACTTTATCAAATTAGATAAGGAATGGTGACTCATAGCCACGCCTTTGGGTTTGCCCGTAGAACCTGATGTATAAATTACATAGGCTAAATTGTCGGGCGTAACGAACGAGCTAAGGTTTTCCTCACTTTGTTGTGCAATGATTTCCCAGTCGGTGTCTAAGCAAATGGTAGAGCCTTGGTGTAAGGGAAGATACTCCATTAATTTTTGTTGGGTTAACACCACTCGCGCTTGGGTGTCTTCTAGCATGAAAGCCAAACGTTCAGGGGGATAGGTAAGGTCAAGCGGAACATAAGCACCTCCAGCTTTGAGAATGCCAAGAATACCCACCACCATTTCTAAAGAACGCTCTACACAAATCCCAACTAGCACTTCTGACCAAACACCTAGAGTTTGAAGATAATTTGCGAGTTGATTTGCCTTTGCGTTCAATTTATGGTAAGTCAGATGTTCTTCTTCAAATACTACCGCTACAGCGTTGGGCGATCGCTCTACTTGTTCTTCAAACAGTTGATAGATACACTTATCTTTGGAATATTCTGTTTGAGTATTATTCCATTCCACCAACAATTGCTGCCGTTCGGCTTCTGTCAGCAACGGTAATTCAGAAATCGACTGCTGAGGATTAGCAATAATGGATGATAACAATATCTCAAAATGCCGTGCCATCCGGGCGATAGTGCCAGCATCGAATAGGTCAGTATTATATTCCCAAACCCCAATCAATCCTTGAAGAGTATTTTTTATTAATAGGGTCAAATCAAACTTTGCTGTTGAGATTTCTACGGGCAATGAACTGACCGTTAGCTCATGTAAATCTAAGCAAGATGCAGGCGCGTTCTCAAGTGTAAACATTACCTGAAACAGCGGTGAGTGGCTTAAAGAACGCTCTGGTTGCAATGTCTCAACTAGCTCCTCGAACGGCAAGTCTTGATGTGCATAAGCTCCTAGAGTAACTTCGCGCACCCGACCTAATAACTGCTCAAAACTGGGGTTGCCTGACAAATCAGTCCGCAGAACTAAAGTATTGACAAAAAAGCCAATTAACCCTTCTATCTCTTGTCGATTGCGGTTAGCAATTGGTGTCCCGACTACAATATCACCAGAATTTGTATAGCGATAAAGCAAAGTTTGAAATGCTGCTAACAGCGTCATGAACAGGGTAACTCCCGCACGCTTACTCAGTAAAACAAGTCCCTCACTCAACTGGACAGAAAGTGGAGTTGATAAATGGACACCTCTGTAATTTTGAATCGCAGGTCTAAGTCTATCTGTAAATAACTCTAGTAAGGTGGGAATATCTTTAAGTTGTTGTTGCCAATAGTTAAGCTGTGTTTGCAGGACTTCACCTGTTAACCAGTTCCGCTGCCAAAGGGTATAGTCCGTATACTGTACGGGTAATTCTGGTAATACTGGAGTTAAGCCATTATAGAATGCTTTGTAGCATGTTGCTAACTCTCGTTCAAGTACATTTAATGACCAACCGTCTGCAATAATGTGGTGTAAAACTAATACAAACACATGTTCAGTTGCACTAAGTTGAAGTATATTAGCTCTGAATAAAGGCTCTCTTTCGAGGTTAAAGTGTCGTACTGCCAATTGAGTAACTAATTGTTGCGTCTCAATTTCTTGCTCACAAGCAGCTAGATTTTGTAAGTCTATAACAACCAGTTTCAAATTCAAAGTTGTAGCGATAATTTGAACGGGTTGTCCCTTTTCGATAGTAAAGTTTGTGCGTAAATTTTCGTGACGACGGATAATTTGGTTTATGCTGCTTTCTAAAGCCACTAAGTTAAGTTGACCGCTCAAGCATAAAACCAGTGGAATATTATAGAACGCACTTTCTGGTTGTAATTGATCAAGGAACCATAATCTCGCTTGTGCAAACGATAATGGAATTTGCGTTGGTCGTGGAATTGCTACTAAAGGTGGAACTTGTGTAGATTGTTCATTCGTGAGTGCTGCTTGAATATGCCCTTGCAGTTGTGCAATAGTCGGAGCCTCAAATAAACTGCGTAAGAGTATTTCAAGGGAGAAAGCGTCGCGTACTCTAGAGATAACTTGAGTTGCTAGTAAGGAATGTCCTCCCAATTCAAAAAAGTTATCGTTAACACCCACTTGTTGCACTCCCAAAACTTCAGCCCAGATGGTCGCTAAAATTTCTTCGGTTGGGGTTGTGGGTGCGACAAAGTTATCTTTCAGTTCCCTATCCCAATTGTCGAGTGCCCTCAGAGCGCGGTGGTCTACCTTACCATTATAAGTTAGGGGCAAAGCTTCTATGATTGCAAAGCGATCGGGCACCATGTAGTCGGGTAACTTTTCCTGTAGGAAATTGCGGATATCTGGGATTAAATTCCAGGCTAACTTTCCCTGTAGCGGGTTATTGCTGATTTTGCTAGGTAACTTTTGATTGTTAGTGGGGCGCACAGCATAGATGTTATGGATGTCAGTATCTTTAAACTGGGCATCCTGCTCGACGACCAAGTTATACCCATGCTTCTTAAGCAGCGTCTTGACAGACTTCAGCCGATTATTGATATCGTGGACTTCTATCACAATCTGCGCAATCTTTTGCCAGTCATCTTCTTGGATACCTTCAAGCACATCCATTTCACTTTTTTCTACGTCTATTTTGAGCAAATCGATATGCTCAATACTATTTTCACGAATTACCTCAGATAGAGTTCTCAATTGGCAAGTAATTTTTTCACTTTTCAATCGGTCTGCTAATAGCTCATCAAGTAACTCTTCGCTAGGTAAAGTCGTCTTAGTTCCAGTTGAATATTGCTGTTGCAGTAAGAAGGATTTGACAACTTCTCGTTCATCCTGAGAATTAGCAAAACGCCCAGAAATGATAGAAATGTTTGGATAATAGGTGAATGTATCGATATGGGTTTCTTTGCCAAGACCATACTCAAACACTTTGGCATTTAAACCGTAGAGAATTGTATTGATACGCAGCACTTCAAATACAGGCGGGAGTGGTTCAAATGCGTAAATGACTGCATTTTTACACATTTGACCAACAAAGAGAGAGAAAAGACCGATATTCGCACCTACATCGAATATGCAATCTCCTTCATTTAAAGTAATTTTATGCTTTAAATAGGCTAAGTCTTCAAAACACTCTTTATAGAGAAAATCTGTCTCGTTCTTATTAAGGTGAGCGATCGCCATCCCATTGGGTAACTCGTACCGTTGCCGACCGACGAGTAACTGCTCCATTTGTGCAAAAAGCGGTTGCCCAAAATTAATCGCCTCCTGCTGGTTAGGAACTACATAAGCTACGAGGCGCTTAGATCCGGGTACATCCTCCTGATCTATCACCACAGAGGCTTGCACAGCAGGGTGCTGGTCAAGCACCGACTCAATCTCGCCCAGTTCGATGCGGAGCGAAGCTTCACTTGGTGGTCAATACGACCGAGATACTCGATGTTACCATCTGGGAGATAGCGGGCTAGGTCGCCAGTTTTGTAGAGGCGATTGCCTGGTTTATCGCTAAAGAGGTTGGGAATGAATTTCTTAGCAGTTAGATTGGGTCGGTTGAAGTAGCCTTGTGCCAGACCGACGCCACCGATGTGCAGTTCTCCAGGGATACCAATAGGCACAGGCTGCATTTGGCTATCCAGCAGATAAATTTGGGTGTTGGCAATGGGACGACCGATAGGAACAATTCGGTGATTGCTGTTACGCTTACAAGTCCAGAATGTGACATCAACCGCAGCTTCGGTCGGCCCGTAGAGGTTATATAATTCAGCATCTAGACGAGCAAAGAAGCGCTCTTGAAGTTCAAAAGGCAAGGCTTCCCCACTGCATATGACTCGCTTCAAGCAACTGCAAGTCTCAAGATTCTGCTCTTCTAAAAAGACTCGGAGCATGGAAGGAACAAAGTGCAGCGTGGAAACCTGCTGCTGTGCGATCAGCTTTACCAGATAACCACTATCTTTATGTCCCTCTGGTTGAGCTACAACAATACAAGCACCAGTCAACAAGGGCCAGAAAAATTCCCAAACCGAGACATCGAAGCTGAAGGGAGTCTTCTGTAGTACGCGATCGCTCTGTGTTAATCGGTAGGCATGCTGCATCCAGAGTAAACGGTTGCAAATCCCCCGATGGGTGTTCAACGCTCCTTTTGGCTTTCCAGTTGACCCTGAAGTGTAAATTACATAAGCAAGGTTCTCGGTCGTTACACCGCTGTTCGGGTTTTCTTCGCTTTCTCGGGCAATGACTTTCCAGTGGGTGTCAAGGTGGATGACACGCGCTTGGTGTGGAGAAACAAATGCGAATAACTGCTCCTGTGTCAGTAGATGCGATACGCGGGAATCTTCTAACATGAAAGCCAAGCGATCTGGTGGATAGGCTGGATCTAGCGGCACATAAGCCGCACCAGCTTTGAGGATCCCCAGGAGGCCCACCACCATTTCGAGCGATCGCTCCACGCAAATACCCACCAAAACTTCTGGCCCAACACCTAGAGTTTGGAGATAATGCGCGAGTTGATTTGCTCTTGCATTCAATTGGCGGTAGGTCAGATGTTCTCCTTCAAATACTACCGCCACGGCATTGGGGGATCGCTTTACCTGCTCCTCAAATAATTGGTGGATACACGCCTCTAAACGATAATCCACAAGAGTGTTGTTCCACGCTACCAGTTGCTGCTGTTCAACTGCTGTCAACAGAGGTAATTCCCAGAGATGCTTGTCGGGGTTAGTCACAATTGCTGCAAGTATTGTCTGGAAATGACCTATCATCCGCGAGATAGTACTAGCATCAAATAAATCCGTATTATATTCAAAGCGACCGACAATACCCTGAAACTTTTCCTCTAGTCCGATGGTTAGATCGAACTTCGCCGTATCGGTTTGAATGTCCAGATAACTTACATTCCAATCCAAATTAAAAGATGGCATTGGAGGTTCCAGAACAAACGCTACTTTAAACAAGGGATTTTGACCCAAGCTTCGTTCTGGTTGAAGTGTTTCCACCAGCTTTTCAAAGGGCAAGTCTTCATGAGCATAAGATCCCAAAGTGACCTGATATTATATAATGTTCGGTTAATGAGTTATAAATAAAAGATAGGTTCGTAGTTGAGCTTTAGAGCTCTCAAACTGTATAAGAGCGAAGACAGCGCAACTACAAACATTATTATAAGTTTTCAACCAAACATGATATTACGCATTGATCGGTGTTACCAAATATAATGGTAAACATTGATGACATTTACAGCAATTTTCGTTATTTGTTGGGGCGATCCTACTGGTTTCGGCTTGCTTTGGGGTGGGGTTGGTGCTTTGATGATAAATATTCCAGCGAACAAGAAATTACGCATATCTGCTAAAAGGCAAAAGCAATTTCCCATTCAGATGCGATTTGTTGCTGCACAATCTTCATCAAATCTACAGTTTCAGGACTTACGCATTGACAAATTAGACAAAAAGTGCAGTAGTGAAAAGAAGAAAA
>JAQYWP010000823.1 GCA_029379285.1 Rhizonema sp. PD38 | reverse complement strand
TCTCTCTAAATTTCATCACACAAAATAACTGTAACAATAATTGAATACTACTTTAAAAGATTTACTTACCGCCGATAAATATTGACAATTCATCAATTTTTCCAACTAATTTGTTTAACAGTTTCGCACCGCGAACTAGTCTAAACTCCAGTAACCTTAGTCGTCCAAGAAAAGACCCTTTAATCATTTCGCTTGACGAGTTTCCTTCAATCCGGTTGGATCGGATGCCTCAATGGATCAATGAATACCGTTCTAATGGCGCTTGTTTTATTCTGGGAATTCAAAGCTTGGAGCAGCTGTACGAGGGCTATGGGGAAAAATTAGGGGCGGCGATCGCCAGTGCTTGTAGTACACATGTTCTATTTAACCCTGGTAACCCTGACACTGCCAAAAAATATTCCGAGCGGTATGGTGAAAAAGAAATTACTCTTAAAAATAAGTCTACCAGCCGCTCCAATGGAAATCAGTCAACTAGTTGGAGTGAATCTCTTCAGAAAATGCCACTGTTCTCAGTAGATGAAATTTTGCGCTTTCCTCCAGGCAGGTGTGTCATTACTAATCCTGGTTACAGTTCCCTTGGAGAAGGCTCCATCCCTTACCCCTTGACAATACCAATTCCCAAATCAGATTTAAAACGCAAAGACGAGAGCGAGAAACTTTGGGATACGCATGTGAAAACGTATTTGGAAAGCCGTGTCAAACTTGCCAGCCTTGAGCAGCTAACCGCCGCCCTCTACGAGCGGATTGAGGAAGCAGAGCGGATGCTCCCGTTGCCAGACGAAGTTGGTAACGTTCCGCCGACCAGCTCGCCAAAGGGAGAAAGTGGCACTCTTGATGCTTTAGACTCCGTTGTTCCAAAGAGAAAGAATTTTACCCCTCGCGTTTTTTCACCTCCGCAGATTGGCAGCCGTTGACCGCTTTCTAGTCCCTATAGACATCTGTCTTCAACAGGGGAAGCAAGCTCTTTTGAATTGACATTTCTTCCACTTCTCTAAGATAACGTTGTGCTTCAACTGGGTTATCCGGGTTTCGTCTTTCTCGGCGAGCAGCTAATGACCAAGCCATTGTATCAGCACTCCACAGCCACTGTGTTACTTCACCGTAACGTAGCGAGCGTTGACCACAGCCAAAGCCGTGAAGTCTCAAATCTTGGCGGACTTCCTTGATGCCGCTGAGAATTGCAGCAATAGTCTTGGGGTGGCGACCAACTAGCGAACCGACTCCAACCCAAGCACTATGTGGTAAGCGATCGCCATATTGCTTTAGATGTTGCATGTAGTCTTGCTTATGAAGTCCTTGCAGGGTCGGCATGATGTAAACTTTGTCGGTAATTTGCCGTAGTGCATCATAGTTGGCAATAGTTGCTTCTTGATGTTCGGCTACAGATTTGTTGCTACGACGTAGGTGCTGGGGTTGGCATAGGTAGTCAGGTGCGACAACAGCATCAAGTTGTCCACAGACGCACCAACGTTTAATTTGGTCGGCATATTCTTCAATTTCTAAGTGAAAGCCACCAAAGCTTCCGCAATCAAGTATCCAGTTATTTGGACAGAAATTTTTTCGGTTTTTCGGTTGAGTAACCGCCCCAGCGAGATGCAGCACCTCTTGAACAAGTGAGCATGATTAGGTTGGTGACAGCCGATGTAGAAGTATTTCATATGCACAATTGTGTCAAAATTATTGTTAGGAAAGCGATGATAGCAATGTGGACAAGTCAATGTTTCAAAAACATAAAATCCATGAGCAACGAAACTTAATTGGTAAAGTTAGCTTGGTGATTTTCGATGCCTGTGGTTGGTTTTTGATGGCTTGTTTCTTGGTCTTGGCAATACTAGCGTTCTACTATCAGCTTGACCGTTGGTACTATTTGTTAGGCAGTGCAGTTTTACTTTGCCCAGAGACGCCGTTACACCCGTTTTTCAAGGTGTTTTTAATTTCTCTAATTTTGGTGTTGCTAAGTTGTTGAGTTTTGAGTAGGACTGAAGAGTATTAAATTTCTACTTCCTCTATTTCTTCTAAAGGTACCAGTACTTGAGAAGAGATAGTAGGCGCTCCAAATACAGTTGACAGTTTTCTTTCTTGGTGAATCGGCTGTTCAGTTAATACTGAAACTAGCCATTTTTTGGTTTTTTCATGCTGTTTTTGGTTCCAGTAAATTTCGTATTTTTTAGCTGCTTGTTTGGGATGCAATGCTAAGATTGTTAATTGTAACTGCTCAGGCGGAATCATTAAATACTCTGAAGTTACCCAGAGTTTAACTTTGTCATACCAGTTGAGTCGAGGTTGTCGAACTGCCCACTCAATTAGTCTGACCGATTTTTTTCCAAAGGCTGCATTTGTGCTGATATCGATGACTGCCTTGTTGTCATTAAGTTGCAAAGCAGCGCTAAAGTGAGCGTCAATAAGCAATTTGTCTTTTTTAAGAGTAAATATTTCTGGAATTAGCGATCGCACCTGATCGACCCATTGGTTAATCTGTGGGTGCGCATCCAACAGTGGCTTTACAGGGAGTTCTAGAAAAATTTGCTTTATGACCAACTGAAGGTTTTTCTGCTCATGATTGGTTGACGAAGTTAGGGTTTTTGAATTAAGTAAAACCCCTAGATCTAATATCGTGAGTTGTCGCATGGGTTTTGGAAAGTATTTTGAGTTTCCAAAACCCATGCGGCGATAGCCGCCTCACAACCGCGAAGTACTTTAACAGACAGGGAATGTCGCATTAAAGACAATAGTCTGACTGCCGCGTGGCGCTCGCATTAAGTTCTAAAACCTAGTTAATATCCCGTTAATCAAGAATAAGTTTTTATTCCGGATTTCTTCTCACTGTAATGGTAAATAAGTTAACCTGAGTCAAGAGTAAAAAGATGAGTTATCAAGGACCGCTCCAAAAACTCAGGGTGTATCTAGAAAACTTCAAAACCGAGCTAGAAAAGACTGTTGACCAAAATCCGGATCTATGTTCGTATGTGGAACCAATCATAAATAGTTTGTCTAAAAGTATCGATCAGATAGATCAGTCGATGGCTAATGCCCCAAGAAATTTTAGAAAACACTGATAGCACAAAGGTTAAAACTGTGTATAGATCAACCCAGTGTTTTCTAAGGGGGGAAATCAATTGATAAGGACAAACTTGCAAAAAAACCCAACTTTGGAAGTATTACATGTAACTACATTGATAGTTAGTGTTATTGGCTCAGTAAAAAGTTTCACAAAATATACATTAAACAGGAAAATTGCTATGCACCAGTTTCTTAGTCCAAGGGAAGAACTACTATCTTCTCTAGAGAAAATTCAACAGCAGTTAACTCAGGCAAGGAGCGATACATCATCTCTTAACAAGCAAGTTGCAATAGATATATCTGACGCAATTCACCTTTCTAGGGAACAACAGTCTAAAGCTAAAGATAACTTTAATCAGTTTCTTACTCAGAAGGAACAGCAGAGAAGTAGTTAATTAAGTAGCTAAAAATGCCTTTTAGTTCTTCTGCTACGCCTTCAGGTAAATCCTTTGCAATCCGTTCTCTTTTAATGAAATCAAAAGCTTCTGCATAGGCACTAGCTCTGAGCGTAGGTATCAAGTCAGTTTCCTCAAGGGGAATGATTGCACCAAGCTCAAGGCAACTGCAAAGCCAATCGATGTATTCCTCGATATCCCAACGAAACCGCTGATTTTTATCTAATGAGTTCGCAGGACCGCCAAGCTGTGTTAGACTTGAGTCTTTGTTTAAGGCTGCCTCGGTTGCTGTTTCCACAAGAATTGCTTGGTTCTCCTTTAACCACTGTGCGGCTCTTTGGGAGTTGCCTATACGCTTTTCAAAACGTTGCAAGGCTACTTGGAAATCTGCCTTTTGATTTTCAATTTCTGCTTGTTGACGGCTGAGTTCCTCTAGTTTTGCTTGAATTTCTAGCAGATTATCTCTTAAATTTTTTTGAGCAGAAGCTTGTTCACGTTCATAATCATCACTTCTGCGGTAAAATTCTTGTGCCATAACATCTAGCTCTGATTGTAAATCTTGCCAGTTTTCTATCACCCGCGCTAGTAGTCCCCTCATCATTAAATCTTCATCCTTCCTGCCATTAGCATTCCATACCCGTAAGGTGTCCTCCAGGCGATCGCGCAACCCTAGCAGTTCTCGGTATTTTTCCCGCCATTCGACAAAATCCTTCCATCCTTCCATCAAGGCTTCATGGACAAGGTCTATAATTTGGGGGTGTTCTGAATGCTCTCCAAATGAAATTTCTCCATTTGTTACTAACAATCGCCCCTGCACTAATTCCTCTAGTAAGAGTGATCCATAAAAATAAATGCCCAGCCGTATTGGGGAATATTGCGACTACGA
>JAQYWP010000822.1 GCA_029379285.1 Rhizonema sp. PD38 | reverse complement strand
CTAGCACAGAAATGTGGTTCGATTCCACATTCTAGTCTTTCTGTCAATGCGTAAGTTCTGGTGATGAGTTTTGTTTGAGTCTTAAGTAAAAAAGGTAATGCTGAGTAATGAGTCTTAAGTAAAAAGGGTAATTTTACTCATAACTCATAACTCATAACTCATAACTTTACTTTAAGAAGCAACTTGAGCCGCAGTGCGGGTACGACGCCTTCTACCGTCGCTAACTTTCACTGGTTCATCGGGGATTTGCATCAATAAAGTCACAGATGGTTGACAATGCAGTTCCCGTTTTAAAGAACGCATTAATTCTCGCTCTAACTGCCCTTGCAATCCACCCCAGTCTACGTCCAATGTTTCTCCTTCAGAAGTAAATTCGGCAAAGCGTTGGCTGAGGATTTCTTCAATTCTTTGCTGAACCCACTTTTGCAGAAGCGATCGCTCGATGGTTGTCACAACACCCCGCAAGTGAATTTCTGGCTTTGCCATCAACTTGCCACTCCAATCTATGGCTGCGGCGATTGTCACAATACCTTCTTCTGCCATGCGTTGCCTTTCTTGTAAAACCTTCGCGCTCACCATGCCTGAACCGGATGTATCCACCAGTTCAATACCGGCTGGCACTTTTCCTGCAACACGAATTGATTCTTCTGTTAATTCTATGACATTGCCATTCTGAATAATCACCATGTTTTCTGCCGGAATACCCATACTTTGTGCTGTCTGGGAGTGCTTCACGAGCATTCGATGTTCACCGTGAACTGGTACGAAGAACTTGGGTCGCGTCAGTGCGATCATCAGCTTTTGGTCTTCTTGACACCCGTGACCAGAGACGTGAATTCCTTTCTCCCGTCCGTAAATCACATTCGCTCCTTGCATCATCAACTTATCGATGACGTTGACGACAGCAATTGTATTACCGGGAATTGGGTTAGCAGAGAAAACCACCGTATCTCCCTGGCGGATTCTGAGGTGAGGATGTTCTTGATTGGCAATGCGAGTCATCGCCGACATTGGCTCTCCTTGAGAACCTGTAGTCAATATTAGTACTTTTTCCTCCGGCATATTACGGATAACATGCAACGGCTGTAAGAGATTATCTTCACACTTTATGTAACCAAGATTGCGGGCATGGGCAATCAAATTCAGCATTGAACGTCCGACTACCGCGACGACACGGTTATACTTCTGCGCCAACTGCAAAATCATGTTGATGCGATGCACGCTGGAAGCAAAGGTGGTTACAAGTAGTCTTCCTGGAGTTTGAAGGAAAATCCGCTCTAAGTTCGGATAAACTGAACGTTCTGAAGGGGTAAATCCTGGTACTTCCGAGTTCGTGGAATCGCTAAGAAGGCAAAGCACACCTTTTTCACCGTGTTCGGCAAGCCGTTGCAAGTCAAAATGCTCACCGTCTACAGGTGTGTGGTCAAATTTAAAATCCCCTGTATGGATAACTAAGCCAAGGGGAGTGTGCATGGCAATGGTGAAGCTATCGGCTATGGAGTGGGTGTTACGGATATATTCCACAAAAAAGTGCTTGCCAATCCGGACAACGTCGCGTGGCTGCACTGTTCTTAATTCTGTGCGATCGCGCACTCCTGCTTCTTCTAATTTCCCCTCAAGCATTGCCATTGCTAGACGAGGACCATAAATCACGGGAATTTCTAATTGCTTTAAGTGAAAGGCAATTCCCCCGATATGGTCTTCATGACCATGGGTAACGATCATGCCTTTAATTTTATGGCGATTTTCCCGTAAATATGTCATGTCTGGCAAGACTATATTGACGCCGTGCATCGCTTCTGTAGGAAAAGCTAAGCCTGCATCTAATAGAACGATTTCATCTTCATACTCGAAGACACAGGTATTTTTGCCAATTTCGTGTAATCCGCCCAACGGAATAATTTTTAGGGCAGAGTTAATTTCGTTTTTAGTCATTTTCTCCTTAGTTATTGTTCTTTGTTGTTAATAAGAGCGAAAGTTATTTGATGAGCGTTTTTGTAGAATGGATAACACAGGATATCTATAAAGTCAGTATGAAAATGACTCAGATTTTCAATTTCTATACGATTTCTAGACACTCAGAATTCATACTATATTTGTCAGTCGTAGCACAGGTTTAACATACGCAACATTGTTAAAATTACGCACAATTTTGATATATACTTTCATCACCTGTTACCCAAGCGCTTAATGAATTCCTGGCTTGACTAAATTAAGTTCTTTCAGAACGACTTCTAATTCTTGACAAACTTGTGAGTCAGCTTCCCAAAGCGGTAGACGAGTGGAACCCACTTCCCAACCTTGCAGTTCTAATGCTTTCTTAACTAAGATGGGATTTGTCGTTGCGAACAAAGCTTTGAACAACGGGAAGAGTTTGAGATGAATTTCAGTTGCTTCCTGAACTTGACCAGAACTAAAAGCCAGGATCATCTGTTTTATTTGATTTCCTACCAAATGAGATGCCACACTTACCACGCCCTTAGCCCCTATTGCTAATAAGGGTAGAGTCATGTAATCATCACCAGAATAGATCTGGAATTCTTGTGGCGTCAAGCGCCGAATCTGGCTCACCTGGTCTATGCTACCAGTAGATTCTTTTATCCCGACAATGTTCCTTACCTCTGCTAACCGGGCAACTGTTTCTGGATGAAGATTTTGACCGGTGCGACCAGGAATGTTGTATATCAACACTGGTAAATCGGGCGAAGCTTGCGCTATAGCCTGAAAGTGCTGATAAAGTCCTGCTTGCGGTGGTTTGTTGTAGTAAGGAACAACTTGTAAGGTTCCATGTATACCTATTTTAGCAGCTTTTTGTGTAGCTGCGATCGCTTCTTTTGTAGAATTGGAACCACATCCCGCTATCACCTGAGCTTTTCCTTCTACTGCTTCCAAAACCACAGTAAACAACTGATATTCCTCCTCCCAACTTAGGGTAGGAGATTCTCCTGTTGTCCCACACATCACTAATGTATCCGTACCGTTATCCACAAGGTGCGCTGCCAGCTCTGCGGCGATCGCATAGTTGACGCTGCCATCTCTTTTAAACGGCGTAATCATCGCGGTTAAAACTCTGCCAAAATCTACCACCCTCTTTTCACTCCTCAATTTCCCTATGCAATTTTTTTGTATCTTGGTGGTTTTCTATTGTAATAACCTGTGTACGATCTTTATAACTGATCGTCAACAGTGTTCATGCAGCGATTACCCGCTCATGATCTTGTTTCAGCAAGTTTTTTTCTATTAACAACTCTGCAATTTGTACTGCATTCAACGCCGCACCTTTCCGGATTTGGTCGCCACACAGCCACAATTCCAATCCACAGGGATGAGATATATCCTGACGAATTTTCCCCACTAAAACTTCATCTTTACCTGTTGCTTCTATCGGCATGGGGAAGTGATTTGCTTTCCCATCTTCTACTATTTTTATACCCGGAGCTTGACTTAAAATTTTTCTAGCTTCTTCTCTTGAGAAAGGTGTCTCAAATTCTAGATTAATCGCTTCTGAATGGGCCCGAAGTACGGGAACACGTACACAACTTGCAGTAATTCTTATCTGTTGATTCCCAAATATTTTACGAGTTTCATTGACCATTTTCATTTCTTCCTCGCAGTAACCCTCTTCATTCATGGGTGAGTTGTGCGAAAATAAATTAAATGCCAACGGGTAAGGAAACACTTCGGCAACTGGTTTTTCGCCTGCTAGAATAGCACTAGTTTGGTTTTTTACTTCTTCCATTGCTCTGTTTCCAGCACCACTAGCTGACTGATAAGTCGCCGCCACAATGCGTTTCACCGGTCTGACTTTATGCAATGGCCACACCGCTACCGTCATTAATATCGTTGTGCAATTGGGATTTGCTATAATGCCTTTGTGGCAAGTTGCAGCTTCGGGATTGACCTCTGGAACGACTAGGGGAACTTCCGGATTCATGCGAAACGCACTTGAGTTATCGATCACCACTGCACCGGCTGCGACAGCTTTTGGTATCCAATTTTTTGAGATCGAACTTCCTGCACTTGCCAGAAGTATATCCACTTCATCAAAGGCGCGTTCTCCCACTGCCTCCACTCTTAAATTTTCCCCTTTAAAAGATATATTTTGTCCTGCACTGCGTTCTGATGCCAGCAACTTTAAATCCTTCACTGGGAAATTGCGCTCATTTAATAACTCTAGCAACTCTTTGCCAACAGCACCAGTTGCTCCCAATATAGCTATCCGATAGGATTTAGACAAACTTGCTTCCTCCTTTCATATAAAAATCAGCTTATTTCTTAGCAGTTATCAAAATTTATCCATATTTTAGTTTCACTAACTGTAGCAGATATTAAATAAATGTTAATAC
>JAQYWP010000821.1 GCA_029379285.1 Rhizonema sp. PD38 | reverse complement strand
CTTTTTATCAAAAGTCTGAAGAACCGGAAAATATAGATGAACAATGGACTATAGAAAAATTGATTGATTGGACACGGAAAGCGCATGGTCTTATTAAAGAAAACTATCATATTTTAGTTTCTCATTCAACATAAGAGGTAGAAGTATGACTTATTCTCTAACTACGAATTCGGTAACTTATCCTACAAAAGACTATTCTGCATCCCAAACAGGTAGAAGTCAAAACTTTAGTATTTTGGAACAATGTTGGACTCCATTGGTTTTAGCTGTATCTGTGGCGACTTCATCGGCAACAATGCCTGTCCCTGGACTAGTTTTTAATTCATCTGTCTCAGTTGAAGGCAATCTTGAAATCCGAGAAAATAATCAAACGAAAGTCAGTAAACAGGAAGCTCTTGCCATGTTTGCTACAGAATGGCAACGAAAGAGTGTATCTCTTAGCGCTGAAGACTCCAAATTATGGGGAGAGATAATTGCATCACAATCGGAGCTAGGGTTCCCGGATTTTTAAAAAATGGGCGGAATTCAACTAGATGGTTTAATCCAATACTTACAACAGGTTTTCCCAATATATCCGGATGAAACTACTGCCGATGCAAGACTTGCTATAGAACAATTTGGCATTAAGAATAACAGAATTCAGGTATTAAGTGATCCGATTCAAGAATGGTCGCAAGGAGACATACTGAATATAATTCCATTTTTGAATTTTACTGAGGATGGCCAGGTATCTAATTTCAAGGCACCAGGAATGATCATAACTAGTACTTGTGATTTGGATAGAAAAGAAACTATAGTTTTATGCCCTTGCTTTTCGCTTGAACAGTTTAAGTCATTAAAAGCCTATGCAGACATTCCTAAAAACACTGTTTTTGAATTTTTCTTTATTGGGAATGGTTTAACAGGCGGAGAATGGGTTGTTGATTTAAGTCGTCCTCTAACTTTACCGAGATATAGGGTCTTCAAGCAAATACAAGACGGAAATATTACTCGCCTACATTCTCTTACACGAGTAGGATGGTATCTTTTTATTACTAAATTTTCTATGAAATATTTTCGTCCTGATGATTCTTCAACGATGTATACACGACAACATCTTTGAAAAAGAATAGTGGAAGCCTGCGGCTATCATCAAGCTTCCTTTCTTAAAATAGGTAGGAAGTTTTTATTTGTTCTCCAGTGTGGGCAGTTGTAGCATCCATCAAAACCCGGTAGATATTCGAGAAGCACGTCATCGTCTAGTTTCTCAGATCGGTCTTCAAGGTAATATAGATCCGGGCGTCTTATTTGGCTCCAAGGATTTGATTCGCCATCTTATTTTAGAGACGCTCCAGAAAGCAGGGCATTACAGACATATCCTCAATTTAGGACATGGTGTTCTCCCGAATACGCCAGAAGAAGATGTGGCTTGCTTCTTCAACGCTATTTCATCCTGAAACTAGTGTTAACAACGGAGCAGCGCTCTCATGAGTGTCTCCGGCTATCACGATGAGGAGCATTGGGGAATGGGGGATAGGGGAGCCAATATGCTCGAGGGTTCCCCTAAGTCCCGCAAATGGCGTAGTCGTGGGAAATTTTAACTCTTTGCAAAAATTTTTTACACTTATCAAAATTGCTGTCAGCTACTGCTACTGGCGATCCCCGCTTTCACAAGGGTCTGAGTGTTGAGAGGAACTCAATAAGATTTACATGAAACTATAATAAACTACTATTTATCTATCGGAAAGCAGAGTTTAAAAAATGTCTGTCTCATACACTTTTTTAGTTAATCCTCATGTCAGACACCACTTAAAGCCCCGCTCAGTCTTACCACTAAAGCCGAATAGTGTTTGGAAAATTGAAGCAGGGGTTATACGAACTGTTACGTGGCATGAAGATGGTACACTCGTTACTCTGGGAGTGTGGGGAGCGGGAGATATCGTTGGCCAAGCTTTTTCAAAGATCGAACCTTATCAAATTGAATGCTTAAGTACAGTTGAGGCGATGATTCTCCCTTTGGATGAGTGCTTGCCAATGACAGATGTTCTGCTTAGCCACATCCAGCAAGTTGAAGAATTGATGGTGATTCGCAGCTATAGAACTGTGGAAATAATGCTGATTAAACTGTTAGGCTGGTTAGCTAAAAAGTTTGGTCGTGTAGTAGAACAAGGACATCTGATTGATTTGCGTCTCACTCATCAAGACATTGCGGATTTGCTAAACTCGACTCGCGTGACAATCACTCGTGCCCTCACTCAGTTGGAAGCACAGGGCTTGATTCACCGTCTCTCGCTACATCGGATTGTGCTCAAACAGGAACAAATTTGGCACTATGAAATTTAGACAAGTTAATACCACCAAGCATCTCCGTCAGCGTTGAGCTTCCCAAGAATTTTAATATTTAGCGATTCTAGGTAAGTTAAGCCTCGATCTATTTCTGCTACTGATCCTTGAAGTTCCAAGTCAAAGCACCCATGTCCATCTGTGTTTTCTCCTAACATTGCTCCGGTAATGTTGACTGTTAAGCTGTGAGTGGAAATAAGTTGAGAGATCACGGGCTCTTGATGATAGCACGGAGGAATGTGCAGGCGCAAACGAACCTGAGTAACACTACTTTTTTCGGAAAATGATGGAATCATAAATAAAAGTTTATACCTTAAGAATCGGATCTGCCAATCAGTGTTGCAAGACAATATATAACCCAATACGGTTGCTGTTAGCCCGAGAATATCTTCTCAACTCCCCGCTAAATTAACGGTTAAATTCTCTTATACCCATAAAATTGATCCATAATTTCAAATCCGCGCACTCAAAATAGAATGACCTTAATCTTAACAAATGATGACGGGATAGATGCTCCTGGCATTCAGGCGCTGCTGAAAGCTGTTGATGGACAAGATGTTATTATCGCTGCTCCCAAAGACCATTTATCTGGCTGCGGACATCAAGTGACTACGATTCGCCCGATTCATGTCCACTGTCGTAGCGATCGCTCTTATGCTATAGCAGGCACTCCTGCTGACTGTATTCGGATTGCGATAACACACATTTGTCCAAACGTCAAATATGTACTCTCCGGGATCAATGCCGGAGGTAATATGGGAGTCGATACTTATATTTCCGGCACGGTTGCGGCTGTACGAGAAGCTGCAATACACGGCATTCCCGGAATTGCAGTTTCCCATTATCGAAAAGGCAAGCTAAATTTTGATTGGGACAAGGCTTCCCGGTGGACAGCAGAAGTTCTGGTGGATTTACGGAACCGTCCTTTAGAACCAGGAACGTTCTGGAATGTAAATTTACCGCATCTGCTTCCTGGAGAAAGCGATCCAGAAGTTGTGTTTTGTCAACCTTGTACTAGACCTTTGCCGACTAACTACCGTATTGACGGTAATGAGTTTTATTATGTAGGAGAATATGCTAAGCGCGATCGCACTCCCGGTAGCGATGTAGATGTATGTTTTTCTGGTAAAATTGCCGTAACTGTGTTAAAAGTATAACTTCAGATATCCTCTCCTTGAATCATTGTCATTAGACGGTCTATGTTTTGTGTGAGTTGGGTTAGCTTTTGCAGTGAATAGTCTTGAGATTCAGTTAAAGTCTGTACGGCATCACATAGTGCTAAAATCTGATAGCCTTGTTGCTGCACCTGGTTTCCTTGTGCTTCGACTTGATAGCTAAGATTATCCATTCTGTCAGCTAGACGATCTATTGTCTCAGTAGTAGCGAGTACTGCTTCCCCAATTTGCTCGACAATTGATTCCAAACGATTGATTTTAACTTCGACTCCTGCTGTCGTAATCATTTCTTTAGCACCTCTGGGATTACCTTATACTAAATTTGCGACTCTTTATGGGAACAAGTGATACCAGACTGCATCTTATAAAGTGTATGTAAATTATAGAGACAAGCCATAACGCATCTCTGTTTGTAACTTGGTATAATACCTCTTCTTAATGAAGCTGCAATATAATCCTCTTGACTAACGCCATCTACCCAAGGTATTGGGGGGACTAAAGTTTAGTTTTTAATAAGGCGCATCTCCATACAGAATTCGTATAAATACAAGCAGCACTAAATAAGCTGATACTTTATGCTATATTGCCATCTTATTTAGCACACTGGTGTAAATACCGAAGTCACGCGCCCCAATTCAGCTAAGTCACTCATTCAAAAGTCATAACTAAAATAATCCAAAAGCATTCAGCTATCAGCACCTCACAAGTACGCCAGCTTAAAAAGGAATTTTGCCCTGTTTAGGTGACTTCAGCTATGCTGCTATGCTGAAGTCACCCACACTTTTAAGTGTGGGATTGAAACTTGGACGCCGTTTTTCCGAAGCGCTATGCGTCCCCTTAAAACATCTTTTTT
>JAQYWP010000820.1 GCA_029379285.1 Rhizonema sp. PD38 | reverse complement strand
TGATTATTATGCAGAGAGAGGCGGCGATCGCCGCCTCTCTCTTCCGCCTTTTTGGAATTCGATTAAGTAGAAAATTTCTTGCACAAATAGGAATAAAAAATGTGAAAATTTAAAATTATATTGTTGTAGGTACTTTGTGAGCATGGTTAATGTCAAAGATATTGAAATTAAAAACATAGATCACTTAGATATAGTCGCAGGAATAATAGATTCGATTGGTCTGGTAAAAATAATTAATTATTTAATAGGGCAAGAACCAGGAGAAAAAGTAAGTGCAGGGCATGTGGTAAAAGCGATGATATTAAATGGTTTGGGAATGGTTTCTCAACCATTATATATGTTTCCAAAATTTTTTGAGAACATAGCTTGCGATCATCTAATTGGACCAGGAGTTAAAGCCGAGTATTTAAATGATGATAAACTCGGTAGGGTGATGGATAAGTTATTTTTAAAAAGTCTAGATACAATATTTTTAGCCATTAGCTTAGTTGTGGTCAAAATTTTTGAGATATCTTTAAAAACATCACATTTAGACTCTTCTTCATTTCATACACATGGTCAATATAACTATAGTTTACCGAAGTAATCTTCAAAAGCTCTGGTAATTTTTAATCTCCAGAAGAATCCGAAACTAAATCACTTGAAGCCATAAATATTACATACTGAACGTGCCTGTAAAGAAAGAGAGAGGATTTTACAAAAGGTTTATAATAACCCAAGTTGCCGATCACTTAGTTTATACTGTGAACAGCATGGAACTTTACTTTTTTCAGTAAAAAAAAGCTTCTTAAGCCTCTCCCCGTTCACGGGGAGAGGATTGGAGAGGAGTCAAACTTTTAACCGTTTGCAGTATAATTGATGTTGGTTTCAATCCGCTCACCTAATTATTGCCTCTGTTGAGTTGATCTAACAGAAAATTATAAACTATCGGAGTATTTCCGCCGTGAAGCACTAGGTTCCCCTAACTTGCCTGAATCGTTATTTTGGCAACGTCAAAGTCTCTAAGCCGAGTTATAACTCCTGTGTTTTTTTCAATAGCGTGCAGGTATTTAGTTAACTCATATCTGCGGGCACCGAGTGCAAACAATTGGTTTGATGAAGAGCAAACTAAGTCACTAAAGCCACTATTCCAAGCTTGATCGTTAAAGTACAATGGCGTTGATTGCCCGTTATTAATCTGTACCAGACTAGTTTCGCCGTTACGCTCAACAGCGATCGCATAGAGATTTCCATCCGGACACTCAACTAAATTAGTAAATCGTTGGTTTTCTGGCAGTTCCCTCCTATCTGTAATCTCGCCGGTTTGGGGGTTAATATTCACTAGCCTGACAGGAGGCGTGCCGTTTTTATTGGTGACTAAACCAGCGAGGGTTTTGTCGCTCAACAGCACAAGACTCTCAAGCGCCTCCTGCTGGTTGAGTCCCAAGACAGTTTGGGTTTTTGGAGACGCACTTAGAAATATCAGGCGAGTGGGTTGAGAGGCTGTGTTGCTTTGAGCAAATTTGGTAGCGGCTACTACGAGTGTGCCATCACTTAAGGAAGCAAAACCACTTAATTGCTCACCAAACTCCAAAACAGGTGTAGTCGTTAGTGGGGTCTCAACTTCAAGACCTCTGTTGTCTGAGGGTTGCACTAGGTCAATTGAATCCACAACGACAGACTCCACAACGATTGATTGGGTAGCCGTTACAACATTTTCAATCAAGCTAGCGGTTTGGTCAGTATTGACGGTGTTGGTTATAGAACCAGGGCGCACACCCAAGATCGTCTGGTTCTGCGTTTGTGCAAAAGCTTTATTTGCAAAGGTCGAGAGGGCTGCTACTGCGGTAGTTGCCATTGCCAGATGACCAAACTGTCTGCGTGTTAGTTTCTCTTTCATATTTAATTCCTAGAATTACTGCATCAAGTCGTACTTGTTATTTGTCAGAAAAAAACAGTGATGAGCATTAGCTATTTGCTATTAGCCAATTATCCTAACTGAATCCAATTGGCTACGGACGGAACGTTATTGTTATCAGTAATAAACAGCATGTACCAGCCTGGTGGTGCTAGGTTTGGGTTATCCGGAACCGTGACCGTGAGAGAATCGCTAGTCCTAGAGATGATGGGCAAGTCTACTATCCGTTGTTCTGTGTCCAAAGCATGAGTTGTTGCCATTGGTCTAATCAGATTGACCCATTTGATGTCTTCAGCTGGGGATGCCCCAAGGGTAAAGGTATCGCCGTATCTCACTGAAGAGGGAGCGCTTTGAATGTCTGGTCGTGTTTGTGATATATACGCAGGACTATAAATTTCTAACCGCAGTTCAACAACACCACGATCGGGATTTCCCCCAGCTACAGCTACTCTGCCATCAGGCAGGAGCAGCGCTACTGAATGATAGACACGACCATTGACATTTGGTGTCTCTACTGCTGTCCAGGTATTTGTTGCTGGATCGTAAATCTCTGCAGGCAGTGTTGATTCTGCTATGTTCTCGCTGATTCTGCTGCCATTACAAACAAACACTGTGCGATCGGGCAATAGCACTGCATTGTGGTGCATTCTAGCCTCATTTAGAGAGGGTGCTGTCGTATAAGTGGGGCTACTAGCGTTGAAATCAATAATATTGACTCGGTTGATTGTCGTACTACCATTGCCCCCACTGATAATCATCACCTTTTGGTCTTGAGCTGGTGGTAGCAATACACTGGCTGCTTGGTCGCCAAAATCTGAATCTTCCAACCCAGATATCGGCTCTTCGACGATGGATTGACTGAAACTTTCGGGCAGGGTCAGGATACGTGGCGATACACCATTGTTGCTACTAAATTGGGCACCTGAATAAAAAAGTTTGCCATTACTAAGTAGAAAAAGGTGAGTGTAAAGCCCAAAGGAACTTGTTGGTTGTGAAAAAATGCTCCAACGACTATCGATAAAAATTTCTGGGTTCCTGCTCAGGAGGCTATTTTGATCTAGACCCGACAGAGCAAAGATTCTACCGCTGCCCAACGTTACTACAGTAGGATACCAGCGACCGCTATTCATGAATGCTACCTGTGTCCATGTCTCGCTGCTGGGATCGAATGTAAAAGTATTTGGCGATCCGAAGAAGGGGTCATACTGTATGGTGCCACCTGTAACCAGCAGGTTGCCATTGGGTAGAAACGACTGACCGGCGCAGAAAATGTCAATGAGGTTTCCTGCTTGATCTTGCGGAATTGCCGGACGGGAGAATGTACCATTATTCACATCCCACAGAGCCGCGCCCTGAGATGAATTTGCTATGTTGTTCGGATCGTTCCCCGAACCTGAGAAAAACAAGACTTTGCCCGTGCGTAGTAAAGCAGCATGGACAGGATTAATTGGACACTGAGACGATAAGAGTTCCCAAGGCATATTCGTGAGTTTTCCTCTAAAAAAACTAGGACAGCAAAGTTAACCCTAATAGAGCTTGACCAAAACAATTCGCAATAGCGCTCTTGCAATTGCGAATTGTTTTGACAGGTCGTAATCTTCCGCACAGTCAAATTCGCTTTAGATATGGGTAATGGTTAAAGAAAATTGCTTTGCAAATTTACTTGCCGTAAAGCATAGAGATGTGGTATAAAATTAATAAGGTTAACCCGACTAAATCTTAACCCATATTGCGTCAGCAGCGCTCAGCTAGCGGGCAAATGGACTATGCTTTACAAATTGAGAAAGTGGGTAAACTTGAAGTTGAACAAAAAATCAAACGCCAACTAAATCCGGAAACGGTTGGAAACTAGAGATTTATAATTAGATACAAATATTAACAGCTATTAATCCGCAGTATGGAGGTTGACAGCTATTATGTCATTAATTTTTTTAATAAGCAAGAGGTGGTAAGCTTGCTGTAGAGAAGCGTGCGTGCAAATTACAAGGCGTAAAGTTATTAGGAGAACTCCACAGAATGATTGATCCTATGATCACAGAAAGATAATTTCAGTGTGCAGCTTACCTCATGTCTCCAAAATCTGTCATTCAACTCACAGAGAACCTAAAATCTCTTTACATAAAAACAGCGAAAAAACTCAAGGGAAGCGACCGACGACAATTCATGGCAGAAGTGGTCAAAGGTTTGGGAATTGGTGGGCAGACTTTAGTAGAGCGTGAGTTGGGATGGAATAGGCGCACTATCCGTAAAGGGATGCAGGAGTTGGAGAGTGGTAAGCCTTTTATTGATGGTTTTGAGCGTAGTGGACGTAAACGGGTGGAAACAAAATTACCAAACTTGCTTGCTGATATTAAATCGTTAGTAGATCCACAAACTCAAACTGACCCCAGCTTTAAGAGTACACGCTTATATACGCGCATGACTGCCAGTGAAGTACGTCGTCAACTAATTGAACAATTT